>NZ_JACHTP010000004.1:0-79701 GCF_020135855.1 Campylobacter sp. B0100352/1 | reverse complement strand
TCTTCAAGAACATAGTATTGTTTTAGTGCGTGGTGGTAGGGTTAAAGACTTACCAGGTGTGAAATATCACATTGTACGTGGTGCGCTTGATACAGCAGGTGTTGCAAAAAGAACAGTTTCTCGTTCTAAATATGGTGCTAAGCGTCCTAAAGCAGGTGCTGCTAAGTAAAATTAAAGACAGACAAATCCGTTTGATTTGATTTTGTTTGAGTAAAATTAAAAATTTGAAGGAATAATAATGAGAAGAAGAAAAGCTCCGGTAAGAGAAGTTTTACCTGATCCGATTTATGGTAATAAAGTAATCACAAAATTTATTAATTCTTTAATGTATGATGGAAAAAAGAGTGTTGCAACAACTATAATGTATGGTGCTTTAGAAGCTATTGATAAAAAAGGTGGCGAAAAGAAAGGAATCGATATTTTTAATGAAGCTATTGAAAATATCAAACCTCTTTTAGAAGTTAAATCTCGTCGCGTAGGTGGTGCTACTTATCAAGTTCCAGTTGAAGTAAGACCTGCTAGACAGCAAGCTTTAGCTATTCGTTGGATCATTTCTTTTGCAAGAAAAAGAAGTGAAAGAACAATGATAGAAAAACTTGCAGGAGAGCTTTTAGATGCTGCTAACAGCAAAGGCGCTTCCTTTAAGAAAAAAGAAGATACTTATAAAATGGCTGAAGCAAATAAAGCATTTGCTCACTATCGTTGGTAAGAAAGGAATAAGATGTCAAGAACTACTCCTTTAAAAAAAGTTAGAAATATAGGGATTGCAGCACATATCGATGCTGGAAAAACAACAACAAGTGAAAGAATTCTTTTCTTCACTGGGATGAGTCATAAAATCGGCGAAGTGCATGATGGTGCTGCGACTATGGACTGGATGGAGCAAGAGAAAGAAAGAGGTATTACAATTACTTCTGCTGCGACAACTTGTTTTTGGAAAGATCATCAAATCAATCTTATTGACACTCCAGGCCACGTGGATTTTACTATTGAAGTTGAAAGATCGATGCGTGTTTTAGATGGCGCTGTAGCTGTTTTTTGTTCAGTTGGCGGGGTTCAACCTCAATCAGAAACTGTATGGAGACAAGCAAATAAGTATGGGGTTCCAAGAATTGTTTTTGTTAATAAAATGGACAGAATCGGTGCTAATTTCTACAATGTAGAAGATCAAATTCGCAACCGTTTAAAAGCAAATCCAGTTCCACTTCAAATTCCAATTGGTGCTGAAGATAATTTTAAAGGTGTTATCGACCTTGTAACAATGAAAGCTTTAGTTTGGGAAGATGACACAAAACCAACAGATTATGTTGAAAAAGAAATTCCAGCAGAATTAAAAGAAAAAGCTGAAGAATATCGCACTAAGATGATAGAGGCAGTTTCTGAAACTTCTGATGAATTGATGGAAAAATATCTCGGCGGAGAAGAATTAACTCTTGAAGAAATCAAATCAGGAATTAAAGCTGGATGTTTAAGCCTTGCCATCGTTCCTATGCTTTGCGGAACGGCTTTTAAAAACAAAGGTGTTCAGCCTTTACTTGATGCGGTTGTAGCTTATTTACCAGCTCCTGATGAGGTAGCAAATATCAGAGGTGAATATGAAGATGGTACAGAAGTTTCTGTAAAATCAACTGATGATGGTGAATTTGCGGGACTTGCTTTTAAAATTATGACCGATCCATTTGTGGGACAACTTACTTTCGTGCGTGTTTATCGTGGTAGCTTAGAAAGTGGTTCTTATGCTTATAACTCTACAAAAGATAAAAAAGAAAGAATCGGTCGTTTATTAAAGATGCACTCAAATAAAAGAGAAGAAATTAAAGTTCTTTACGCAGGAGAGATTGGTGCTGTTGTAGGGCTTAAAGACACTTTAACAGGTGATACCTTAGCTAGTGAAAAAGATAAAGTTATTCTAGAGAGAATGGATTTTCCAGATCCTGTTATTTCTGTTGCGGTTGAACCAAAAACTAAAGCAGATCAAGAAAAAATGTCTATAGCTTTAAATAAACTTGCACAAGAAGATCCAAGCTTTAGAGTTTCTACTGACGAAGAAAGTGGTCAAACTATTATTTCAGGTATGGGTGAGCTTCACTTAGAAATTATCGTTGATCGTATGCTTCGTGAATTTAAAGTTGAAGCTGAAGTAGGCCAACCTCAAGTTGCTTATAGGGAGACAATTAGAAAAACAGTTGAACAAGAATATAAATACGCTAAACAATCAGGTGGTCGTGGTCAATATGGACATGTATTTTTACGTCTTGAACCACTTGAGCCAGGAAGTGGATATGAATTTGTTAATGATATCAAAGGCGGGGTGATTCCTAAAGAATATATTCCAGCTGTAGATAAAGGTATTCAAGAAGCTTTACAAAATGGTGTTTTAGCGGGATATCCTGTTGAGGATGTAAAAGTGACTGTTTATGATGGAAGTTACCACGAAGTGGATTCATCTGAAATGGCATTCAAACTTGCTGCTTCTATGGGCTTTAAAGAAGGAGCTAGAAAAGCAGGAGCTGTTATTTTAGAACCTATGATGAAGGTTGAAGTTGAAACTCCAGAAGAATATATGGGTGATGTAATAGGCGATTTAAATAAGCGTCGTGGTCAAGTAAATTCTATGGATGAAAGAGGCGGAAATAAAATCATCACAGCATTTTGTCCTTTAGCTGAAATGTTTGGCTACTCAACAGATCTTAGAAGTCAGACTCAAGGTCGTGCAACTTATTCTATGGAATTTGATCATTATGATGAAGTTCCAAAAAATGTTTCTGAAGAAATTATCAAAAAGAGAAATGGTTAAAAATTAAAGCGGAAGTTTTTCTTCCGCTTTTTTTGTCCTCGTAGCTCAGCTGGATAGAGCACAAAATTCCTAATTTTGAGGCCGTGAGTTCGAATCTCGCCGTGGACACCATTTTAAATAAATCTATTATTTTCTTTCTTTAGCTTTTAATCAAATTTTTAGTAGAAGTTTTAATTAGGTATGATTGGTTGCGAAGGGGAGATTTGAACTCCCGACCTTCGGGTTATGAGCCCGACGAGCTAACCACTGCTCTACTTCGCGATAAGATATTTTTGGATGGGGTAAAGGGATTCGAACCCCTGAATGACAGGACCAAAACCTGTTGCCTTACCGCTTGGCGATACCCCAATTTAAATAAGTATTTTGTGTAATATTTTTAAGAGAGGAAATTATATTAAAATTTAATTTATTTGTCAAGCAAATAAAGCTATAATTTTTATAAAATTATAAAAATTGAGGAATAATAAATGAAATTTGTAAGCATTGAGCAAGCTATTGAGGACTTAAAACAAGGCAAAATGCTTGTAATGGTTGATGCAGAAGATAGAGAAAATGAAGGAGATTTGATTTTTCCTGCCCAATTTAGCACAAAAGAAAAGGTTAATTTTATGATCAAAGAGGCTAGGGGTGTTGTTTGTGTAGCACTTGGAGAGAAAATCGCTAAAAAATTTAACCTTCCTTTAATGGTGCCACAAAATACCTCCAATCACGAAACTGCTTTTACAATTACAGTGGATGCTAAAGAGGCTAAAACGGGTGTAAGTGCTTATGAACGTGATATGACTATAAAAATTTTTGCAGATGATGAGGCAAAAGCAGAAGATTTTGTTCGACCTGGTCATATTAATCCTTTAATCGCTAAAAGTGGAGGAGTGTTAGAAAGGACAGGGCATACAGAAGGGACTGTGGATCTTTGTCGTTTAGCGGGATTAAAAGAAGCTTGTGTGATTTGTGAAATTGTTAAAGATGATGGAGATATGGCTCGCAGAGAAGATTTAGAAAAATTTTGCGAAAAACATAATCTTAATATGATTGCGGTTTCTGATATTATAGAATACAGATTAAAACATGAAAGCCTTATTACCTTAAAAGAAAAAAGTGATAGCTTTTTAGCGGGTTTTAAAGCTGAAAAATTTGTTTTTACTGATCATAATCATATGCAACATATTGTATTTTCTTTTGGAGAAATTCAAAAATGCACCAATGTGAAATTTCATATCAGCGGAAGCGATTTTGAGCTTTTAACGTCGGATAAATTTTCAAAACTTTTAGAACAGATTAAATTTTTACATGAAAATAGTGGAGTGATTGTTTTCATGCAAGGAGAAAAATCAAGTGCAACTCAATTTAAAAATTATGGTATAGGGGCGCAAATTTTAAGATATTTTAAAATAGAAGAGATTAAGCTTTTATCTCAAAGTTGCGATAAGGACTATATAGGCTTAGAGGGTTTTGGGTTAAATCTTAAAGTCTGTAATTTTAATTAGAAAGGATAAAAATGACACTCAAAGAGCAAATTTTAAATGATATTAAAGAAGCGATGAAGCAAAAAAATGATTTCAAACGTGATGTTTTAAGGACTTTAAATGCGGCTTTAAAGCAATTTGAGATCGATCAAAGAATCACTCTTGATGATGAAAAAATATTTAAGATCATAATTGGCGAGATAAAAAAGAGAAAAGATGCGGTAGAACTTTATACTAAAGGCGGAAGAGAAGATTTGGCTCAAAAAGAAAATGATGAAATTGCCATTCTTGAAATTTATCTACCAAAACAATTAAGCGATGAAGAATTAAAATCAGCATTAAAAAAAATAATAGAAAAATTAGGGGTAAGTTCTTTAAAGGAGCAAGGGCTTGTTATGAAAGAAGCTAAGGAAGAATTTGGGGCAAGGGTTGATGGAAAAAGATTAAATGAAGTATTAAGAGAAATTTTAAATTAATTTTTTTTAAGATTGTGTAAAAAGTTAGTATTTAGAAAGATTATCGTGCTATGATTGTAACAAATATTTTTTTAGATGATTGTATTTTTTAGAGGAATAAAATGAAATTAAAAGAAATAGCGGAATTTTTAAGTTTGGAATATTATGATGAAGATATTGAAATCACTGCTTTAAATTCTCTATTAAGGGCAAATTTTACAGAGCTAACGTATTGCGATGGAGAAAAAAATGCTAAAGATATTCCTAATACCGGAGCTGCTGCGATATTGGTAACTAAAGAATATGAAAATTTGGTTCCAAAAGATACGAAAGTATTGATCACTCAAAATCCACATTTAAGTTTCGCTTTTTTAAGTAAGCTTTTTGCAAAACCTTTGTTTGAGCAAGTTAAAGAAAAAAAGCAAAATATTGCCAAGAGTGCTAAAATTATGCCTAATGTTTATATAGGTAATAATGTTGATATTGGAGAAAATGTAGTCATTATGGCTGGTGCTTATATTGGGGATAATGTCAGCATAGGAGATGAGAGTATCATCCATCCTAATGTAGTGATTTATAATGATACTAAAATTGGAAAAAAATGTCATCTTTTAGCAAATTGCGTTATAGGAAGTGATGGTTTTGGTTATGCGCACAATAAAAATGGAGAGCATTATAAAATTTATCACAATGGTAATGTTGTTTTGGAAGATTTTGTAGAAATTGGAGCTTGTACGACAATTGATAGAGCTGTATTTGATAGTACAATTATTAAAGCAGGAACTAAAGTAGATAATCTTGTTCAAATAGGACATAATTGTGATATTGGACAAAATTGTATTATTGTGGCACAAACAGGTATTTCAGGTTCAAGTCAATTAGGAAGAAATGTGGTTATGGGTGGTCAAAGTGCTACAAGTGGGCATTTAAAAATAGGAGATTTTAGTACAATAGCCGCACGAGGTGGAGTAAGCAAAAACCTTGAAGGAGGTAGAGTTTATGGAGGTTTTCCTATCATGCTTCAAAAAGATTGGCTTAAGCTTCAAGCTAAAATTGCTATAAAATTTAAAGAATGATTATAAAATAAGCATAGCATCGCCATAAGAGTAAAATCGGTATTTTTCTTTTATGGCTAATTCATAGAGTTTTAAGCATTGTTCTCTGCCTATAAAAGATGAAACAAGCATAATAAGAGTTGATTTAGGCAAGTGAAAATTAGTTAAAAGATAATTTTGTCTTATAGGCGGATTATTTGGGTGTAAAAATAAATCACAAAATCCATTTTCTTTATGCGTTCTTGCGTAATATTCTATACTTCTTGTTACCGTGGTTCCAATACCTAAAATATGTTTTTTTGAGTCAATAATTTCACAAGCTTGTTTTGGGATGCTAAAAAATTCGCTATGCATTTTATGTTCTTGTATGTTTTCGCATTCTACATTTTTAAAAGTGCCTGCGCCTACATGCAAAGTCAGGTGATAAATTTCATGCTTTTTATTTAGATCATTAATCATATCTTCGCTAAAATGCAAACTTGCCGTAGGAGCAGCCACTGCGCCTAAATTTTTAGCAAATATGCTTTGATAATCCTTAATATCATCGACATTATCTGCTCTTTTGATATAAGGAGGTAAGGGAATATGTCCTATTTTATCAAGAAGTTCATAAAGTTCATTTGTGTTTAAGATTTTATCATTTTGATAAAAACAAACTTTACGCATTCCATCTTCTAGAATTTCAATAACTTCTGCTGTTAAGTTTTTTTCAAAATGCAAAATTTCATTGATTTTTACACGTCCTTTAATTTGAACTATAAAGCTTGGTTTTTTTGAATTTAAAAAAGGTTGATGTAAAAAAAGTTCTATTTTGCCACCGCTTGATTTTTTTCCATAAATTCTTGCTTTAATAACCTTTGTATCGTTAAAAAATATCGCACAATCGGGTAAAATATCTTTTAGATTAGTAAAAGTGGTATGGAAAATTTTTTGATTTTTTCTTTCATAAACCAAAAGTTTAGCATTTTCTTTAGGGATTATTGGATAATTTGCTATAAGCTCTTGTGGCAAATGATAATTATAAGATGAGAGAAATAAATCTTGTTCGATCACTCTGTATCTTCTTTAGAGGCTGGATTGACTTTTTGAACAATTAAAATAGAGAGTCCATAAAGTCCGCAAAGAGGCCCTGCCATTAAAAATTGAGATAAGAAATCAGGTGGTGTCATGAAAGCAGAAAAAATAAAAATAACTAAAACAGCGATGCGAAAATGACGCTTCAAAAAAGAATCATCAATTAAACCTATTTTTGCAAAGAAAAATGCAATAACAGGCATTTCAAAAGCCAAACCAAAAGCTATAATAACCTTAATGAAAAAATCGACATAAGTTCCTAAAGTAATGATAGGATTAAAACCTTCATTAACACTAAAATTGATTAAAAATTTAAAAGCCAAAGGCACAACAATAAAATAACAAAAACAAGCTCCTAAGGCAAACATAACGCTTGCAAAACTTACAAAAGGGATTACAAGACGTTTTTCATTGTCATAAAGTCCTGGAGAGACAAATTTCCAAAATTGCCAAAAAATAATAGGGATGCCAAAAACAAAGGCAGCAAAAAAACTTACTTTAATGGTGGTAAAGAGTCCTTCTTGCATTTCAATAACATTGATGTGTTTTGAAAATTCAGGTAAAACTTCTACAAGAGGAGCTTTTAAAATTTCTAAAATATAATTACGAAAGCCAAAGCATATTAAGAATAATACAATAACAGCAACAACACTGATAAAAAGACGCTTTCTAAGTTCGATTAAATGGGGTCTTAATTCTTCAAACATCTTGTTTTTCCACTTTTTCATCTAATGAGGTAAGTTTAGGTTTTTCATTTGGAGTTAAATTTTGTCCGCTAAGGTTTTGAGATGTATTGTTTTCTCTGCTATCAAAAGTTAAATCCACTTTAGTTTTTTCTAAAATATCTTTTTTAAGATCATCAAATTCTTCAAAGCTGAGTTTTTTTCTTATATTTTGATTGGTTGAAGAAAATTCATCTTTGTATTTTTTAGCTTCTTCTTTAAGTTCATTGATACGAATTTCTTTTTCTATGCTTGATTTTGCATCATCTATATTTTTCTTTAAAGCCTTTAAAATTTTAGCTACTTGTACAATAGCTTCTGGAAGTTTATCAGGCCCTAAAACTAAAATCGCTACCACTAAAATAATTATAATTTCACCAAAACTCATTTATAACTTCTTTGATTTTAAGGAATAAAGAATAATTTTACATTAATTTTAATTACTTTAAAATTAATTGTGTTAAAATATTTTAGAAATTAATAAAGGACTATTTGTTGTGATTATTTTAAGACCTTTTGAGCTTAAAGATTTATATTATCTGCATGATTTATTAAGCAATGAAAAAGTTAATAAATATCTACCTTGGTTTGTTTTTCAGACTGTAGAACAAACTCGTAATCATTTAGAGCAATTTTATCTTAAAGCAAGTGATCAAAAATCAAAATATCGTTTTGCAATATGTTCTCAAGAAAATGACGAAATGTTAGGCTATATTCATTTAAATCTTGAAAACAAAGCAAATGATTTAGGTTATGCTTTGAGAGAAAAATTTCATAATCAAGGTATTATAACCTCTGCGTGTAAAATGTTTTTAGAATATCTAAAAAAAGAGGGTGAAATTGACTACATAACGGCAACACATGATGTAAATAATATTGCTAGTGGTAGAGTAATGCAAAAAATAGGTATGACTTACCAATATAGCTATTATGAGTTTTGGACTCCTAAAAACATAGAAGTGGTTTTTAGAATGTATCAATTTAATTTTAAAGAAGGACAAAAAATTTACGAGGTTTATAAAGAGAAACATAAACATTTCTATGAAAATTTAAAAGTATAAAGCAAGTTCGTCGCTGATTAAAAAATTAAGATTGTAATAAATCCCTTTTTTTAATTCAAGTTTTTTTTCTTTTACGAGCAAATTAGCTTTTTCTTTTTGTTTTAAATTTAATTTTTTTTCTTGGATGCCTACTATGCTTCTAAGTCCTAAAAATAGATGTTCTAAATTTAAATCTTGAGGACTTAGTTTTTCTATATTTCTAAAAGTAGGATTTTTTATATAGGATTTTAAATTTTTAGCCGTATAAAAACGTTGATTTTTATAAAATCCTACTGCACTTAAGCCACATCCTATATAATCTTTACCTTTCCAATATCCAAGATTGTGTTTGCATATTGAGTTTTTATTTTTGGAGAAATTACTGATTTCATATTGAAAAAAGCCAAGTTTTGTTATTTCTTGGATAAAAAATTTCATTAGATTAGGAGCATTTTTTTTAAAATTTTCTTTTTTAGCAAAAGCAGTTTTTGATTCTATAGTTAGATTATAAGCGCTTAAATGAGTGATTAAGGGTTTGATTTTTTCTAAATTTAAAAGTTCAAATTCAAGCATTTTTTTATTATCCATTTTAGTATCATAAATCAAATCTAAATTGATATTAGTAAATCCTACTTTATGTGAGTTTTCTAAAGCTTTAAAAATCATTTCTTGATTGTGAATTCTTCCAAGAAATTTTAATTTTTCAGAATGAAAACTTTGTGCTCCAAAAGAAATGCGATTAATCCCTATATTTTTCATAGCTTTAAGCCAATTTAAAGTCGCTGAATTTGGATTAGCCTCACATGAAATTTCAGCATTTTTAGCTAAATAAGGATGTAAAATTTCAAAGATATATTCATAATTGCTTGCATCAATGCAACTTGGCGTTCCACCACCTATAAAAAGCGTTTTTATTTGATTGTGATGGATGTTAAATTTTTTAAGATGAAAATCAATGTCATTGCTTAGAGCTTTAAAATAAGATTTTTCATAATTTTCTTTTTTTAAACTCGTAAAAGCACAGTAATGACATTTGCTTTCGCAAAAAGGAATATGAATATAAAAATGCATAAATAACCCAAATAATTTTAATTAAAATTTGCTAATTTTAATCAAATTTTGATTTGATTTAAGTTAAAATAATTCCTTAAGATGGTTAAGGAAGAAAAGTGGAAAAAGAAAAAAAATATAGACCAAATGTCGCGGCTATTGTTTTATCAAGTTCCTATCCTTTGGAATGTAAAATTTTTATAGCCAAAAGAAGCGATATGGATAATGTTTGGCAATTTCCACAGGGTGGTATTGATGAGGGCGAAGAAATAAAAAATGCTTTATTAAGAGAGCTTAAAGAGGAAATTGGCACTGATGAGGTTGAAATCATCGCTGAATACCCAGAATGGCTAAGCTATGATTTTCCCGAAAGAGTTGCCCAAAAAATGTATCCTTATGATGGACAAATTCAAAAATATTTTTTAGTGCGCCTAAAGGATAATTCTAAGATCAATATACAAACAAAACATCCCGAATTTAGTGCTTATCAATTTGTTGAGGTGAAACAAGTTTTTGAGATAATTCATCATTTTAAAAAAAATATTTATGTCAAGGTGATAAAGTATTTTGAAGAGAAAGGTTATATCTGATGCTTATAGTTCAAAAATATGGTGGAACGAGTGTTGGTAGCTTAGAACGTATTGAAGCGGTTGCAAATCGTGTTATAGAGAGTGCAAAACAAGGACATCAATTAGTCGTTGTGGTTTCTGCTATGAGTGGAGTTACTAATACTCTCATAGAGCAAGCACAATATTTTAGTCCAAATCCTAATGGTAAAGATATGGATATGCTTTTAAGTAGCGGAGAGCGTGTTACGAGCGCTTTACTTTCTATCGCTTTAAATGAAAAAGGATTTAATGCTATTTCTTTTTCAGGAAGAAAAGCAGGTATTATCACAGATAGTGTTTTTACGAAAGCTAGGATTTCTTATATTGATTCTAGAGCTATAAAAGAAGCCTTAAATGAAGGAAAAATTGTCGTTATTGCTGGATTTCAAGGTGTAGATGAAGAAGGCAATGTGACGACTTTAGGACGTGGTGGAAGTGATTTGAGTGCTGTTGCTGTGGCGGGAGCTTTAAATGCGGATTTGTGTGAAATTTATACCGATGTTGATGGAGTATATACAACTGATCCACGTATAGAACCCAAGGCTAAAAAGCTTGATAAAATTTCTTATGAAGAAATGCTTGAGCTTGCAAGTTTAGGGGCTAAAGTGTTGCAGAATCGTTCAGTTGAGCTTGCTAAAAAATTAAATGTAAATTTAGTCACAAGAAGTAGTTTTAATAATAATCAAGGAACAAATATAACAAAAGAGGATGGAATGGAAAAAGCTTTAGTTAGTGGTATTGCTTTGGATAAAAATCAAGCAAGAGTAACTTTAAGAAATGTAGAAGATAAGCCAGGAATTGCGGCTGAAATTTTTTCTGTTTTAGCGGATGAAAATATCAATGTGGATATGATTATTCAAAATGTAGGAGTAGATGGAGCGACTAATTTAGGTTTTACTGTGCCTCAAAATGAATTAGAATTAGCCAAAAATGCTATGAAGAAAATTTTACATGCAGATACTATAGTAGAAAGTGATAGTGCTGTGGTAAAAGTGTCTATAGTGGGTGTTGGGATGAAGTCTCATTCTGGTGTGGCAAGTCGAGCTTTTAAAGCTTTAGCAGATGAAAATATCAATATAGGTATGATTTCTACTAGTGAAATAAAAATTTCTATGATAGTGCATGAAAAATATGGAGAACTTGCTGTAAGGGCACTTCATGAATGTTATGAGCTTGATAAATGAGTGATTTTTTAAGTTTCACGCTTGAAAATATACGCAATGGCGGAACTTTTATGGCGTGGATGGAGTCTCGTCGTTTAGAATGGGCGCCTTTGATGCAAGTTAAGCTTAAATATTTGCTTGAAGGGCGTACTTTTGTATTGATGTGTGATGAGCAAAGATCTTGGTATGAGGAATATTTTTTAAAAAATATCAATGCAAAAGCAAATCGTCCTATGCTGCCTTTTGTTTCTTTAAATTCTTTATGCAAAAAAAAGATACAAAAAGTAGAAGAAATTGCCTTGCTTAATGATTTACTTGATATCACTTTTCCTAATGGTTATGTGTATTTTTATATAGGTTCTACTATGGATGAAAAAGCTTTAATCGCTAAATCTAAAAATGATAGTTTATTATGGCTTTTTGATGAACAATTACAAAATAGCTTTTTTCTTAACTCTAAAGATAAAGATCTTGATGTTAAGCTTATCAGTCTTTATAAACTTTTGGATTTAAGTTTAGATGCGATTTTGTTTTCTAAAGTTAGTTTGGGATAATTTTTTGTGTTTGCGAGTAAGATTTTAATCAGTGAAGATTTTGAGCGTATCAAAGAAGAAATGATTGAAAAATATGGATATAATCGTTTAAGATTTATTCCTAAAACTCCTGCAAATGACTTTTTACTTGATGATGCAAGACTGGTTGAAAAAGAAAGTTATATAGCAGAAGTTGATGAAAAAATTATTGTTCTAATGGCACATAATTTTAGAATAGAAGCACAAAATTTTTTATTAAAGCTCCTTGAGGAGCCTCCTAAAAATATTAAATTTCTTATAGTTGTCCCTTCTAAAAATTTACTTTTACCCACGATAAAATCGCGTCTTATATGTGAAAAGCGTGATGTAAAAAAAACAAAGAATCATTTAAATTTAGATTTGGATAAAATGGATTTGAAAATAATGTTTGAATTTTTGCAAGAAAATGAAAATTTAGACAAAAATGAACTTATGGAAAAAATCACTCTTTTAGCAGAACAAATGGTCAAAATAAAAGATTTTAATGCACAAGAACTTGAATTTTTTTATGAATCTTATGAGTTAGCAAAGCTTAATGCTAAAAGTTCTTTGATTTTAACCACTCTTTTGCTTAATTTTTATACAAAGAAATAAAATGAAATTTTATAAAATCAATCCTGATACAGATTTTAAGATAATTTGTTCTTTTATTAACCCTCATCAATTTGGACAAAAAATCATGAGTCAAAAGACACAAATTCATTTTGTTTTGATTAAAAATTTAAACACGGCAGCTGCAAATATTTTAAAACAAGATGCTTTAAGAGTAGGTGCTGAATTAATAACCCACAAAGAGGTTATTACAGCCAATATAACTTATTCTAATGCCCTTTTAATGGCTACAAAAGAACAAATTCAAAAATTAATATCAAAAGAAAAACTGCAAGATTTCGGACTTAAAAAATTAGCTCTTTTTTTGGAAAAAGACTTTTTAAAGCCTAAAAAAGTAGAACTCATGGCGGTTATGAATATCAATGAAGATAGCTTTCATGCTAATAGTCGCGTTAGTGAAGATAAATTTGAAAAAAAACTCAATGAAATTTTAGCTTTAAGTCCTGATTATATAGATATTGGTGCGGTAAGTTCAAGACCTGGGAGTTATTATTGTGGCAAAGAGGAAGAATTTAAAAGGCTTAAAAATATTCTTGATTTAATTCATACAAAAAAATATTATGAAAAAAGTATTTTTAGCTTGGATAGCTTTGATGAGTATTGTTTAAAATATGCTTTAGATAGAGGTTTTAAATTGATCAATGATATCACGGGCTTAAAAAATGAAAATTTAGCCAAACTTGCAAGTGAATATAAGGCAAAATATTGTTTGATGCATATACAAAAAGATTCAAGTATTATGCAGGATAATCCTTATTATGAAGATGTGCTTGATGAAATCAGTTTGTTTTTTGAGGAAAAACTTGAGATTTTAGATAAATATGGAGTAAAAGAAAGTATTTTGGATGTAGGTATTGGTTTTGGAAAAAGTGCGGAGCATAATATGATTTTAATCAAGCATTTGGAGCATTTTTTGCAATTTAAAAAACCTTTGCTTATAGGGGCAAGTCGAAAAAGTATGATAAATGCTTATTTTCCAAGTGAGATTAAGGATCGTTTAGCAGGGACTTTGTATTTACATTTAAAAGCTTTTGAAAATGGAGCAAGTATTATAAGGGTACATGATCTGTATGAACACCAACAGCTTTTTGCCTTAGTAAATGCTATGAAAAATATAGGAGTTTAAGATGACGAAAGAAGAATATTTAAGCAAGGTAGCTTTAGCTAATGAGTGGATGAGGGCATATTATGAAAAAGATGAGCCTTTGGCAAGTGATGAGGAATATGATGCTTTGATTAGAGAATTAAGAGCCTTTGAAAGTCAAAATGAAAATGACATTTCACCTAATTCACCAACGCAAAAAATAGCTCCTACTATACAGAGTGAGTTTAAAAAAATCACTCATCTAAGTCGCATGTGGTCTATGGAAGATGTTTTTGATGAGGAGGAATTAAGAGCTTGGGCAAAACGTGCAAAGTGTGAAAATAATTTTTTCATAGAGCCAAAATTTGATGGAGCGAGTTTAAATTTGCTTTATGAAAATGGTAAATTAATCAGTGGTGCTACAAGAGGTGATGGCGAGGTAGGTGAGGATATTACATTAAATGTTTTCGAGATTGATAATATTCCAAAAACCATTTCTTATAAAGAAAAAATCGAGATCCGTGGTGAAGTTGTGATTTTAAAAGATGATTTTGAAAAAATCAATGAAAAAAGAGCACAGTTAAATCAAAGTTTATTTGCTAATCCAAGAAATGCAGCCAGCGGAAGCCTAAGACAACTTGACACAAGAATTACTAAAGAAAGAAATTTAAAATTTTATCCTTGGGGGGTTGGAGAAAATTCTTTAAATTTTAAAAAACATAGTGAGGTAATGAATTTTATCAGAGAGCTCGGTTTTTTAAAAGATGATTTTGTAAAACTTTGTAAAGACTTAGATGAGGTTTTATTATCCTATAAGGAGCTTTTATCTTTAAGAGATCAAAAACCTATGATGATGGATGGTATGGTAGTTAGAGTTGATGATCTAGCGCTTTGTAAGGAGCTTGGTCATACGGTTAAATTTCCAAAATTCATGGCGGCTTTTAAATTTCCAGCGCTTGAAAAAACAACGCGTTTAATTGGGGTGAATTTGCAAGTGGGAAGAAGTGGAGTGATCACTCCTGTTGCTGTTTTAGAACCTGTAAATTTAGATGGGGTTGTGGTAAAATCTGCTACTTTGCATAATTTTGATGAAATTGAAAGATTGGATGTAAAAATCAATGATTTTGTTAGCGTTATAAGAAGTGGGGATGTGATACCCAAAATCACTAAAGTATTTAAGGAAAGACGAGATGGCTTAGAATTTGATATCTTGCGTCCTAAATTTTGTCCTACTTGTCAAGGTGAGCTTTTAGATGAAGGGACGCTTATAAAATGTCAAAATATAGATTGCAATGATAGGCTTTTAAATTCAATCATACATTTTGTTTCTAAAAAGTGTTTAAATATAGATGGACTTGGTGAAAATATAGTTGAGCTTTTATATAAAAATAAAAAAATTAATACAATTGAGAGTATTTTTTCTTTAAAATATGAAGATTTTGAAGGTTTAGAAGGCTTTAAGGAAAAGAAAATCAATAATATTTTAAATGCTATAGAAAATGCAAGAGAATGCGAATTATTTCGTTTCATCACAGCTTTAGGAATTGAGCATATCGGAGAGGTAGCAGCTAAAAAACTAAGTTCAAGTTTTGGCCTAGATTGGTATAAGCAAAATTTTGAATCTTATGCGAATTTAGAGGGTTTTGGTGAGCAAATGGCGGCTAGTTTATGTGAATTTACTCGTGTGAATGAAAGCCGAATTTGTGAGTTTTATCATATTTTAAAATTAAAAGTGGAGCGTTTAGAGATTAAAAGTGATAGTTCTATTTTAGGAAAAACTTTTGTAATTACTGGAACACTTTCTAAGCCAAGAGATCATTTTAAGACCTTAATAGAAAAATTAGGTGGAAAGGTCAGTGGTTCAGTTTCTAAAAAAACAGATTTTGTGCTCTTTGGAGAAGAAGCAGGTTCTAAACTAAACAAAGCAAAGGAACTTGGTGTTAAATGTATCAATGAAAGTGATTTTCAAGAGTTGATAAAATGATCGCTTTATTGGCTTTATTTGCTTTTATTTTAACATGGCAGTTTTTTAGCTATGCTTTTATTTTTTTAATTTTTATTTTTTATGCTTTTTTAAAGGAATTTTTTGGTTTTTTAAATTTTAGAAAAAGTATCATAAAAGAGGCAGTATTGGTTAAAAATAGTTTAGCCTATAAAATCACTTCTAGAAATTTATACATTTATATTGTGAGTTTTTTTGTAGCTTTATTTGCTATTTTTTCTTTATCTTTAAATTTATTAGCCTCTCAAAGGCAAGATTATATTTTTTTATTTATAATCTTACCTTTATTGTTGGTTTTTTTCAAAAAAAAACTTTATTTTCAGCTAGTCAATAATGCTTATACTGATTTTATTATCATCCTTATATCGAGTTTTTTTACGGCACTTTTTTATAGCATTTTTGATATTTTTTTTAATGTTAAAACTATATTTAATTTATATGATTTTCATCAAAATATAGTTTATTATAAAAATTCAAGTTTTTTATTTTTTGACTTAATTTCTCAATTTTTAGCAATTATAAATGCTTTAAAAGAATACTTTTTATCCTATTTTGGAATTTTTTGGTTTAGAATTTTTAATTTTGTTTTTGATTTTTTTAATTTTTTTGTATTTTCTTTTTTTGTTGCTTATCTTTATAATTTTGCTTTTAAAAGAAACAAAATTTATATTTTTGCCAGTTCTTTTATAATTTTAATTGCTTTATTTCTTTCCAAAGAAAGTAAAAACCAAAACATAAAACCTTACCATAAAGAAATTTTAACGATGATGGATAATTTTTCTTTACTAAAGGAACAAAATTTAAGTACTTTAAAAGAAGATAAAATCAAATGGGATAAAAATTTAAAACAAGTCAGGGAAATTTTAAATAAAAATGCTTTTGAAATTGGTATATGGTGGTTTTCCAAAGAAAAAGAAGATTTGCAAAAATCTCTCAATGAAAGCTTAAAATGAGATACGATCTTTTTGTAGCAAAGCGATTAAATATCAGTAGAAATAAAGCTTTAGAGCTTATAGAAAATGAAGAAATTTTGCTCAATTTTAAAAAATTTAAACCCTCTTTTGATGTCAAAAATTTACTTAATCAAGAATTAACTCAAGAAGAAATTTTATTTTCTAAAGAATTGAAATTAGAACTTTTAAATAAAACTTATGTTTCAAGGGCTGCTTTTAAATTAAAGAGTTTTTTAGAGGATAAAGATATAAATATATCAAATAAAATTTGTTTAGACGTAGGTTCTAGCACGGGTGGATTTGTGCAAATTTTATTAGAAAAACAAGCTTTAAAAATCGTTGCTTTGGATGTGGGAGATAATCAACTTCATCCAAGTTTGCGAGATAATGCTAAAATAAAAATCGTTGAAAATACGGATCTAAGAGTATTTAAAAGTGAAGAAAAATTTGAAATTATCACTTGTGATGTGAGTTTTATTTCTTTACATCACTTGATATTTTATATTGATCAGTTAGCCTTAAAGGATATAATCTTACTTTTTAAGCCTCAGTTTGAGGTTGGAAAAAATGCAAAAAGAAATAAAAAAGGTGTTGTTAAAGATGAAAAAGAAATTCAAAAAGCAAGAAAAGAATTTGAAAAAGCTTGTATTCGTTTGGGGTGGATTTTAAAAATTTGCGAAGAGTCTAAGATAAAAGGAAAAGAGGGCAATGTTGAATATTTTTACCACTATAGCAAAAAATAAAATCAAATCTTTAGCCATCGGTTCTTTTGATGGTTTGCACTTAGGACATCAAAAGCTTATTAATTTATTGGACGACTTTGGTGCGATTTTAATCGTGGATAAATTTCAAGGTAGAAAACTTTGTACTCATAAAGAAAAGCAGATTCTATCAAATAAACAAATCATAGAACTTGATTTTGAAAGTATTAAAAATTTAGACGGAAAAGAATTTTTAGATTTTTTAAAAAAAGAATTTGTTTCTTTAAAATGCATTATTGTCGGTTATGATTTTTGTTTTGGTAAAAATAAAGCTTATAAAGCCAAAGATATAGAAAATCTAAGTGGGATAAAAACGATCATAGTGGATGAGTTTTGTATCAATGGAATGAGTGTGCATACAAGTTTGATTAAGGAATTTTTAGCCAAAGGTGAAATTGAAAAAGCAAATCTTCTTTTAGGAAGAAATTATTCTATAAAAGGCAAACATGTTAAAGGACAGGGGCTTGGATCAAAAGAGCTTTATGCAACTTTAAATTTACAATGCGATGATTATGTTTTACCCAAAGAAGGTGTTTATGCCACTTTAACCCAAATAAAAGATGCAATTTATAAAAGTGTGAGTTTTTTAGGATTGCGTTCTAGTGATGGAAAATTTGCCATAGAAAGCCATATTTTAGAAAAATTTGATCAAGATATAAATTGCAAAGATATGATAGAAATTCAATTTATATCTTTTTTAAGAGAAAATCACAAATTTGAAGATTTGACACAATTAAAAAAGCAAATTTCTCAAGATATACAATTAGCTCAAGATCGTTTAAAGGATTTGAAATGAAAGATGAAATTTTTAAAGAAAGCCCAAAAAAACAGTTTGAATTTGATAAAAATGTAGCCAGTGTTTTTGATGATATGATTAATCGTTCCGTGCCTTTTTATAAAGAAAATTTAGAACTTTGTGCTAAGTTGATTGCTAAGATTGCAAATGATGGTGCTAAAGTTTGTGATTTGGGTTGTTCTAGTGCTAATTTTTTGATTTTTTTGGCTAGTTTAAGAAAGGATTTTAGCTTTTTTGGAGTGGATAATTCTTTACCTATGCTTGAAATAGCAAAATCAAAAGCCAATGCATACGGCTTAAATATAGAATTTATTGAAGGTAATTTATGCGAATTTGATTTTTTTAGTAGTGATGTTTTTATTGCAAATTATACTTTACAATTTATAAGACCTCCAAAGAGGCAAGAGCTTGTAAATCAAATTCATAAAAACCTAAATGAAAATGGTATTTTTATCATGAGTGAAAAAATACTTTTTGAGGATGCATTTTTATCTAAAAATGTGATTGAAATTTATGCTGATTATAAGCAAAGTCAAGGATATTCTAAATTTGAGATAGCTGCTAAAAGAGAGGCTTTAGAGAATGTTTTAATCCCTTATAGCGAAAAAGAAAATATTTCTATGCTTAAAAATGCCGGATTTAAAAAAATAGAAAGTATTTTTAAATGGGCAAATTTTGAAAGCTTTATAGCTTTTAAATAAAATTTAATTTTTCAAGCTTTCATTATCCTCCCAATCTTCTTTAGGAATAGCCACACTAAAAGCATTGACACAATCTTGACTGATGATGGATTTAAGCCTGCATTCATCACTTCTTTCTTTGGCTTCTTGCGGATGAGTTTTATAGTATTCCACACTTTTTGTTTGCTCACAAGCGATAAATATCATACCTATAGTTAATAAAAACAGCATTTGAGTAAAAAATTTCATTAAATTATCCTTTTTAATTATTATAACAATAAAATTTTAACTATATTTAATGATTAATTTCTTTTTCATTATAGGAAAATACAGGCAAAGCCCATCGATATTTAATGGCTAAAAGTCTTAGAATAACTCCTATAAATAAAGTAACTAAAGTGCAAAGAAGAGTGTGAATTTGTAGCCACATTGTTAAAAGATAGTAAAGCGCACCCGTTATAATAGCAATGCCAGCATAAATTTCTTTTTGGAACACAAGTGGAATTCTCATACAAAAAATATCTCTTAAAATTCCACCAAAGACACCTGTAATTGCAGCCGCTACGATAGCAATAATAAAGCCATAATTTAATTTCATAGCAATTTGTGCTCCAAGAATGCTAAAAACAACAAGTCCTATGGCATCGAGTGTTAAAAATAAAGCTTCCAATCTTGTTACTATGCTAGGAATTCTAGTTGCAGCAAGAGCAAAAAAACAAACTAAGAGTATATATTCTGGATGTTTTACCCAAGTGAGTGGATAATGCCCTAAAAGAACATCGCGTATGCTTCCGCCACCTATAGCAGTAACCAAGGCTATAAACATAACCCCAAAAAGATCCATTTTATGTTTTCCTGCTGCTAGGGCTCCTGTCATTCCTTCTGCTGAAATTCCTACAATATAAAGCACAGTTATGGTTAATTCACTCAGATCCATTCTTTATCCTTTAAAATTGATCACAAGAGACTTTATAATGATTGATTTTTTCATCATCCACTTCATGATTTGGTACTTGGTAGCATTCTTTGAATGTTGGAGTTTGGATGATTTTAACATAAAAACTAGGTATTGCAATATTGTTTTTTATGCGTTTTGGATTTTTGTCATAAAGAATAAGATTTAAAACCTCCACGCTTTGAAATTTTAAGGCCAATTTTCTTTCTCTTTGCTCGATTTCATTCCAAACTTTAGCATTGATTTGCTCATTTTGCGGAGTCATATTGCTCATTAAAAAAACGGAATTTTGAGCAGCTTTACTAAAACGAAATGAAGCATTTGAAGCTGTATGCCCACGAGTATATCCACTGTGTTTATAATTACTCCAAGTGGTGCGATATTTTTTAGGAATATTGGTATCATCTTCAAAACGTGGTCGTTTTTTAATTTGTTTCATTTTTAAATTGGAGGCTTCAACTTTGTAAGCAACTGCCTTTGTGCCCTTTAAAGAGTAATCATAGCAATTGATATAAAAAAATTTATTTAAAACTTGAGAACAATTAAAAGAATTAAAATAGGAAGAAAACTCTTTGTTTGGCATGTAAGATTCAAGGGCAAATGCGTTAAGAAAGCATAAAAATATTAAAATGAGTTTTTTCATTAAATTTCCTTATCTTTACTTGTGCAAAGATGATTTAAAAAGCATTCTTTGCATAGAGGTTTTTTTGCTTTACAGGTGTATCTTCCAAAAAGCACCATGGCTTGATGAAGATAATTAAGATTGTCTTTAAAAATACGCGTTAAATCTTCTTCTGTGGCCTCTGGAGTTTTTGCCTTACTAAGATTTAGGCGATGAGAAACTCTAAAAACGTGAGTATCTACAGCCATAAAATTAGCTCCGCACCATTCGATTAAAACAACGTGGGCAGTTTTTTGTCCCACTCCTGCTAAAGATTTTAAATCTTTTTCATTTAAAGGAATTTCTCCGTCAAAATTTTCACAAACAGCCTTTGCCATTTTAATAAGATTTTGCGCTTTATTATTAAAAAAAGAACAGCTTTGAATGTAACTTTTTAAACTTGCTAGATTGGCATTTGCTAAGCTTTTAATGTCCGGATAAGCTTTAAAAAGATCCGGAGTGATTAAATTCACTCTTTTATCGGTACATTGAGCAGAAAGCATCACACAAACTATAAGTTCATAAAGGTTTTTAAATTTCAATTCTGTTACAGGTTTGTCAAAATTTTTTAAAAAAAGTTCTTTGATTTGTAAATTTCTTTTCATTTTTTTATTTTAGTTAATTTGCTTTAAACCAAGTTGAGATATAATAGATTTATCTTATATTTTATATTAAAAAGGAAACTCGATGAAAAAAATTTCTCTAGTCGCGGCAACTTTGATTTTTGGTGTAGCTTTAAGTGCAAATGCAGCTACAGTAGCTACTGTAAATGGTAAAAATATTAGCGATACTGAGGTAAATGATTTTTTTGCTCCTATGCTTAGAGGTCAAGATTTTAAAACTTTACCTGATAATCAAAAAAAGATTCTTTTGCAACAATATATCATTCAAGATTTAGTTTTGCAAGATGCTAAAAAACAAAATTTAGAAAAAGATCCACTCTATACAAAAGAGCTTGATCGTGCAAAAGAAAGTATCTTAGTTAATGTATATCAAGAAAAAATTTTAAACTCTATTAAAGTAGATCCAGCTAAGGCTAAAGCTTTTTATGATCAAAATAAAGATAAATATGTAAAACCTGCTTCAGTTCAGGCAAGACATATTTTAGTTTCTAGCGAAAAAGAAGCTAAAGAAATTATCAATGAGCTTAAAAAATTAAAAGGTAAAGCTTTAGAAGATAAATTCAGTCAAATTGCTAAAGAAAAATCTATAGATCCAGGTTCAAAAAATCAAGGTGGAGAGCTTGGCTGGTTTGATCAATCAACTATGGTAAAACCTTTTACAGATGCAGCTTTTGCACTTAAAAATGGTACAATTACAACCACTCCAGTAAAAACAAATTTTGGATATCATATTATCTTAAAAGAAAATTCACATCCAAGAGAGCAAATCAAATTTGAAGATGTAAAACAAGGTATTGAAAACGGGCTTAAATTTGAAGAATTTAAGAAGGTAATGAATCAAAAAGGTCAAGAACTTTTAAATAACGCTAAAGTTGAGTACAAATAAAATGGGTGTTTTAGATATTGTTAAACCAGGGGTTATAAGCGGTAACGAGCTTAATAAAGTTTATGAGTATGCTAAAGCAGAGGGATTTGCAATCCCTGCTGTGAATGTTGTTGGAACAAATTCTATTAATGCGGTTTTAGAAGTTGCTAAAAAAGTCAATTCTCCCGTAATTATTCAGTTTTCCAACGGGGGTGCCAAATTTTACGCCGGTAAAAATTGTTCTAATGGGGATGTTTTGGGTGCTGTTAGTGGGGCTCAGCATGTTCATTTGCTTTCTAAGGCTTATGGAATTCCAGTTATTTTACACACTGATCATGCTGCTAGAAAGCTTTTGCCTTGGATAGATGGCTTGATCGCAGCAAATGAAGAATTTAAGAAAAATCATGGACAAGCGTTATTTAGTTCTCATATGCTTGATCTTAGCGAAGAAAGTTTAGAAGAGAATTTAAAAACTTGTGAAGAGTATTTGAAAAAACTTGATGCTTTGGGGATTTGTCTTGAATTAGAACTTGGTTGCACAGGTGGTGAAGAAGATGGCGTTGATAATACGGGTATTGATAATGCTAGACTCTATACTCAGCCTGAAGATGTAGCTCTTGCTTATGAAAGACTTGGAAAAATCAGTGATAAATTTTCAATCGCAGCAAGTTTTGGCAATGTGCATGGAGTCTATAAACCTGGCAATGTAAGCTTACAGCCTGAAATTCTCAAAAATTCTCAAAAATTCATAAAAGAAAAATTTGGACTAAGTAGTGATAAGCCAATTAATTTTGTTTTCCATGGTGGAAGCGGAAGTGAATTAAAAGATATTAAAGATGCTGTAAGCTATGGTGTGATTAAAATGAATATCGACACAGATACTCAATGGGCTTTTTGGGATGGAGTTCGCGAGTATGAAGCTAAAAATCATGCTTATTTACAAGGCCAAATTGGAAATCCAGAAGGCGATGATAAACCAAATAAAAAATACTACGATCCACGCGTATGGTTAAGATCAGGCGAGGAAAGTATGATTAAGCGTTTAGAAATTGCTTTTGAGAATTTAAATTGTATTAATAAAAACTAAGCCTTGTGCTTGGTTTTTATTTTAGTTTAAAGATTGTTTTTTAAATAATTTTTAAAGTAAAATTTTATTATTGATTAGGGATTGTTTATATGGAAGTAAAATCGGATGAAATTGCGGAACTTATTTTGCCTGAAAGTAAAGAAAGAAAAGGATATTTTGTTTATTTAAAGATTATTTTTATTCCTGCTTTGCTTTATTTTTTGATTTTGCTGGGTTATTTTCATGTTATAAATTTTGAAGTTGAATTACATACAGTTGTTATGACAGGGATTATTTTCTTTATAGCGCTTATTTTTGCACGTCATAATTCTGAATACGCCTATAGTATTTTTGAACAACAAAAAGATGAATTTAAACAAGCTCTAAAACGACATATTATGAAACATTTTCTTGCCATAGGAAAAGACACAAAATCAAATGCTAATTTTGATGATTTTGCTTATAGTTATATTAGAGAAACTAGAAATGAAAACTTTGCAAGTATAGGTTCAGCAATTTTTCCTATGATGGGAATTTTAGGAACTTTTATCAGTATTGCAATTTCCATGCCAGATTTTAGTTCTAGCAATACAGCGGCTTTAGAGCAAGAAATTGCAAATTTATTAAGCGGAGTAGGAACTGCTTTTTATGTTTCAATTTATGGTATTTTTTTAGCTCTTTGGTGGATTTTTTTTGAAAAATTTGGTAAGAGCAAAATCGAGCGTTTATTAAATCGTCAAAAAAATTCTACAAGTGGATTTTTTTGGACTAAAGAGGAACTTGATCAAAGATATTTGAGTGAAAGTTTGCAGCATTTTGAAAAGATCGGTGCTATTTTTAAACAAGTGAGTAATCAGGATTTTTTTGCAGAGCTTGATCATGCTATCGATAGAAAATTTAAAATTTTTCAAGATATGATCAATGTTGAAGAAAAAGCCATAAGATTAAGTGGTGAACATATTAAACAGACTATGGGAGAATTAAGTAGAGCACAAAGAGATCAAAGAGATCTCGGTAAATTATATAGTGAAATGCTTAATGGTATTGGCATACTTAATCAAAATCTTAAAGAAGTTAATATGCGTATGTCAGAACAATATAATCGTTTATTGGATATTAGCAATGAAAAAATTCAACATTTTGATAAAACTTTAGGTGTTTTTACAGAGGAAGTAGAGCGTTTCAGTCATAATTTTAAACTTTATGAGCAAGAAATGCTTCAAAGTCAAGAGAAGATCTTTGAAGGATTTAAAACAAGTCTTTTTGAGGGAATGCATAAATTTAAAGAAGTGTATGAAGAAGAAAAAAATATTGATGAAAAAATTAAAATGATGGGAGAATTTAAGAAAGAAATTCAAGATCTCAATGAAGAAACCAATGAAGTGATGAAAAAAATTGGTAAAGAAGCAGAAGAAAAAGAAGTTAATATTGAAGAAAATAAAAATACAGAGCAATTAGATCTTGCTAAAGAAGATGAGCAAGAAAAAGAATCGGATCTAGAAAAAACAAGTGAAGAAAAAAATCATGAAAAATGATTTTAAAGAAGATAATAATTTTTGGATAGCCTATGCTGATTTAATGGCAGGCTTACTTTTTGTTTTTATTTTACTAATAGGTGCTATTGTGGTTAAATATGTTTTAACTCAAAGCGATCTAAGAGAGATTAAAGATAGTCTGACTAAACAAGAAGCACGTTTGGAAGAAAATAAACAAGAATTAAAAAATAAAGAAGCAATTGTTTTTAAATTGAGTTCCGATTTAAACAATGCTTCAAGTGCTTTAGATCTTGCAAATTTACAAAAAGCAGAACTTGAAGCAAATATAACTAACTATAAACAATTAAGTCAAGACTTAAATTCAACTCTTGACAATAAAGACAAGCAAATTCTTATTTTGCTTGGACAGCTTGAAAAAAAAGATGAAGAATTATCCAATTTGCAAGAAGAATTTAAACAAGCTAAGGAAAAAATTCAAAATTTAGGACTTATGCGTGAGAATTTGAGCAAAGAATTACAAAAAAAGCTTGATAGTAATATTACGATCAATGATAAAACAGGAGCAATTTCTTTACCTGCTGAGGTTTTGTTTGATAAGGATTCTTATGTTTTAAAAAATGAAGCAAAGGCAAGATTGAGAAAAATTTTAAGTGAATATTTTGATGCGATTATGAATGATCCAAAAATTTTATCTAATATTGAAAATATTATTATCGAAGGGCATACAGATAGTGATGGTTCTTATATTTATAATTTAGATTTATCTCAAAAACGAGCTTATGAAGTGATGAATTTTATTTATAGTTTCTATAAAGATCCAAGATTGCAAAAACTTTTGATGGCAAGTGGGCGTTCTTTTTCTGATCCTATTATGATCAATGGAGTAGAAGATAAAGACAAAAGTCGCCGTATAGAAATCAAATTTAGTATTAAAAATGATAATGCCTTAAAAGATGTAGAAAATTTTTTTGAATTCCATTAAAATTTCATGAGATGCTAAAATCTACCATTGATAAAATTTGTTTTAAAGGTTTTGAATTTTATGTAAAGCGTGATGATTTATTAGGTGAAATCAATGGTAATAAGGCTAGAAAACTTGCCTTTTATTCTTCTAAAACCTATACCAAACATCAGCGTTTTATTAGTTATGGTGGCATTCAGAGTAATGCAATGGCTGCACTTAGTCTTTTTTGTTTTCAAAGAAATATAAAATTTATTTTTATCTGTAAAAAAATTCCATCCTATCTTAAAGAAAATCCATGCGGCAACTATGCTTTAGCTTTAAAAAATAAGACTGAAATCATAGAAACTGATGATAATCTAAAAGAATATGCCCTGTCTTTGTGCAATAAAGATGATATTTTTATAGAACAAGGTGTGGCTAATTTAAATGCAGAACAAGGCTATAAAGAATTAGCAAGTGAAATTAAAGAACAAAGTTTGGAATTGAATTTAGAATTTGATATTTTTTTACCATCTGGCACAGGAACTTCTGCCGCTTTTTTGGCTAAACATTCTCAATTTAAAGTTTTTACTTGTGCATGTGTTGGTGATGAGGATTATTTAAAAAAACAAATTTTAGAGCTAATGCAAGATTATGATTTTAAAAATTTACAAATTTTGCAAAAAAATCAAAAATACCATTTTGGAAAACCTTATAAAGAAATTTACCAACTTTATAAAGAATTAAAACAAGAATGTTCTATAGAATTTGACTTGCTTTATGATATGATAGGCCTAAGCGTTGCGTTAAAAAGAAAATGGGAAAAGCCTTTGCTTTATATACATCAAGGAGGCATTTTGGGCAATGCTTCCATGCTGCAAAGATATGCTTTTAAGGGTTTTAAATAGTTTTTATTTTCTTAGATATACTAAGAGGTTTTTACAAGCTAGAGAAATGATTTTATATGTTTCATCAAAATTTCCACTATACCAGGGATCAGGAACTTCATCATAACCCAAATCAGAAGCAAAATCAGTCATTTTTAAAAGTTTATTTTGAGTATTATTAAATTTTTTTAAAACATTGTTAAAATTAGAATTATCCATAGTGATTAAAAAATCACTTTCGTCACAGAGTTTTTGCGTGAGTTTTTTACTCTTGAAATTTGGATGCTCGATATTAAGACTTTGAAGTTTGGTTTTTGTACCAAAATGCATCCCTTCACCATCGTGTTCTCCTGAAGTGCCTGCACTGGTAATGAAAAAAAGTTCTTCTAATTTATTTTTTTTGATTAAATCTTTCATGACAAATTCAGCCATAGGAGAGCGACATATATTTCCTAAACATATAAAGGTTATTTTTTTCACATTTTTTCCTTGTGTTTTAATCAAAAATTATAAAAAGTATCATACAATAAAACTATGGAAAAATTCAATAAAACTTTGTGGATATGTTGGTTTGGAGTTTTTACTACAAGCATGGGGCTAAGTCAAATTGCTCCTATTTTGCCTTTATATATAAAAGAATTAGGGCATATTAATCCCAATGATATTGCATTTTATTCAGGACTTGCTTTTGGCGTAACTCCGCTTGGAATGGCTATTTTTTCACCTCTTTGGACTTTTTTAGGTGCAAAATATGGTTATAAAAATATGTTGCTTCGTGCGAGTTTAGGGATGTCAATTTTAACCTTATGGCTTAGCTTTGCTCATAGTGCTACAGAAGTAGTTTTAATACGTGCTTTAACGGGAATTGTTTCTGGTTTTACATCAGCATGTGTTGTTTTTATAGCAGTGATTGCACCTAAAGAAAAAGTAGCTTACGCTTTGGGCACTCTTTCTACTGCTTCGGTTAGTGGTAGTTTGATAGGACCTTTGTTTGGTGGGTTTGTCGCTGAGTTTTTAAGCATCAGCACTGTTTTTGATCTGATAGCATTTTTGATTGCTTGTTCTTTTGTGACAATTTATTTTTTCATCCATGAGGATAAGAAAAACAAAGAAATTCAGCAATACACTCATAAGAAAAAAGAAAATAAAACTCTTATTGTTATCCTTTTTATCACAACTTTTATCATTCAGTTTGGAACTTTTGGGGTTATGCCTATTTTAAGTATTTTTGTAGAAAAAATTCACCAAGGGGGCAATTTAGCTCTTTGGGCTGGAATTGTTGTGGCTTCAAGTGGTGTGAGTAATTTGTTTTTTGCACCGAGAATTGGTAGTTTTGCGGATAAAATAAATCCGGTTAAGATAATTTTTTCTTCTTTGATATTTTGTGGAATTTGTTTTTATTTGCAGTCTTTAGCCACAAATGTTTATATGTTGATTTTTATAAGATTATTAATAGGGGTAGCACTTGGCGGTCTTTTGCCTTGTGTGAATGCTCTGCTTAAAAAAAGCGTGAGTGCAAAAAATTTGAGTGTTATTTTCGGCCTTAATCAAACATTTCAATTTTTAGGCAATTTTTGCGGAGCCTTTGGAGGAGGAGTAATAACAGCTTATTTTAAAATAGAAATGGTTTTTATTCTCATGTGTTTTATTTTTATACTCAATGCTTTAATTTTTTTATTGTTTAGAAAGCATATTTAATTTTTTAAAATTTCTTTGATTTTTTCATATTCAGCTATAAGCTGTTCAAGGGAAAAATTTAAATTTGCAGGGGAAGTGGATGGTAAAGCAATAGCATCTAATTTGGGATAGAATTTTTTAAAAAAATGATAAGCACTTTTTCCTGTAGTAAAGATGTGTTCTATTTGGGCATGATTAAAAATAATATTTAAATCATTAGCCTTAGCATAACTTATGGTTTTATCATCGGAATTTTTTATTTTACAACTTTGAAGTATATCCCAAAGGGCTATTTTATGATTTTTTAAAAATATTTTTTGTTCTTTTATGCTTGATAATTTTACCGAGAATAAAATTTCAAAAATAGGCCAAAATCTATTTCTTGGATGTTGATAGTAAAAGCCATCTTTTCTAGATTGGATTGAAGGAAATGATCCTAGGATTAAAATTTTAGAATTTTTATCAAAAAAAGGTTTTAAAGGATGAGTGAGAAAATCACTCATTCGCATAAATCCACAGAAATTTTGCCATTTTTAATTTCACTTACTTTTACTTTTAAAATATCTTGTTCTTTGATATTTAAATGTTTTATTTTAGAATGATGAAGCAAACCATCTATATCGTCTTTAAGCTCTACAAAGGCTCCAAATTGAGTGATTTTTTTAACCATTCCTTCAAATTCTTGGCCGATTTCAAATTCTGATATTTTCTTTTCTTTTAGTGATTTTTTATGAGTTTTATGAGACGTTGTGATATTTAGAATATAATTTTTAGCGGCCATAATTTGTTCATTATCGCAGCCTGAAATTTTTACCTCGCCTTTATCTCGGTCAAGATCGATGGATACATTAAATTTCTCTATAATTTCTTTGATGGTTTTACCACCTTGACCTATAATATCTACAATTTTAGATGGCTCAATATTAAACAGTTCTATTTTTGGTAAAATTTCTTCATTAACAACAATTTCTTTTGCCGCTTTTTCCATAATATCTAAAATATGGAGTCTTCCTTCTTTGGCTTGATAAAGAGCGATTTTTAATTTTTCTTGATCTATTCCACCAAGCTTAATATCCATTTGTAAAGCAGTGATACCATTTTTATTTCCAGCAACTTTAAAATCCATATCCCCATCGTGATCTTCAAGCCCCATGATATCGGTTAAAACTGCAAATTGATCGTTTTCAAAAATCAAGCCCATTGCAACTCCAGCAATCAGATCTAAGCTAGGAACTCCTGCAGCACGCAAGGCTAAAGAGCCTCCACAGACTGTAGCCATAGAGCTTGATCCATTGCTTTCTAAAATTTCACTGACTAAGCGGATAACATAAGGATAATCTTGTGGCACACTTGGATATAGAGCTCTTTTTCCTAAATTTCCATGTCCTAATTCTCTTCTGCTTGGTGCTTTAATAGGACTAGCTTCGCCCACTGAAAAACCTGGAAAATTATAATTTACCATAAAACGTTCGCTTACAGGATTTTTTTCATTGAGTAAATCTATCATTTGGGCGTCATTATCCCCGCCTAAAGTTACTACAACTAAAGCTTGAGTTTGACCCCGTGTAAAAAGACAAGATCCATGGGCGTTAGGAAGTATATTTGTTTCTATGCTAATAGGTCTTACTTCTTTTAAGCCTCTGCCATCAGCTCTTTTTCCTTCATTTAGAATTTGAGAGCGTATGATATTGCGTTTGACTTTATTTAAAGTACCAAGCACGCTTTCTTCGTCCCAATCTTTGGCGATATCTAATTTCATAATTTCTTTAGCAATTTTATTTAATTCGCTGGCTCTTTCACTTTTCGCCATTTGATTGATAGCTTGTTTAATATCATTATAAAAATTATTTTCTAAAAAGGTGAAAATTTCTGGATATTCGATTTCATCTTTTAATTCTATAGGATTATTTTTTTTGTGTTTCATGAAAGTTTTTTCATAAATACTTGATCCTTCTAAGATGGCTTTTTGAGCCAAATTTAAAGCTTCTAAAGTTTCATCTTCACTTAGCTCATTCATAACTTGAGTATTTTCTGGTACAATTTGAATAGGTGGTTGATTATCTGGAAATTTGATTTCTATCATTGCAAATTCATCACTTGGTAAAGCTCTCATTTCTATCATTAAAAGTTCATCTTTTACTCCAGAAACATAAAGATCTAAAGTGCTTTTTTTTAGTTCTTCATGGCTAGGATTTAAGATAAAGTTACCATCTATGCGTCCTATACGAACCCCACAAACTGGAGCTTTTATAGGAATATCACTCAAATAAAGTGCCGCACTAGCAGCATTTAAACTCATTACTTGTAAGTCTGTTTGGGGATCTACTGAAAGAACCATAACAACAATTTGAGTCGGATAGGCATATCCTTTTGGAAAAAGTGGGCGCAAAGATCTGTCTATGATTCTAGCTGTAAGAGTTTCAGCATCAGTTGGCTTAGTTTCTCTTTTGACATAACCTCCTGGAATTTTACCTGCGGCATAAGCTTTTTCTATGTATTGAACGGTTAAGGGTAAAAAATCCTCTTCAACTAGTTTTTCTTCTCTTGCAACTGTTGCTAATATAACACTTTTTCCTTGTCTCATTAAAACAGCACCGGAGGCTTGTTTTGCCACTTTATCTATATCAAAGATTTCTATATTTTTATTCACTTGAATTTCGTATTGCATTGTTTGTCCTTTTTTTCCAGATAATAAATGGGTTAAATTTTTAAAAATATTCAGCAAGTATCTTTCCTTTAAATTTTATTTTCAGTTTCAGCTAATGAAAAATCATATTTAATTCCACCTATTGGGTAAAAATTAAATACAAAATAAACTCCGCTTTGATTTTTAGCAGTAATTCCAGCACTTGTAAGCTGTGGATCAATTCTTTCTCTATACATCAAAGAATAATTCCAACATTTTCTTTGGAAAGTATATCCAAATTCCCACATATTTGCATGTGCTCTTTGAGTGTCAAGCCAAATTCCTCCAAATAAATTGTAATTTGGTGTTATGATATAATTTGCGTGAGTTCCTATGAAATTATATTTACCATATTCGTTATTTTGATAAGCATGAGAAAAATTCCAATTAAAATCAAAATTAGTGCTAAATTCGATTTGATTGATCACATTGGTAAATCTTTGCTCTTTATAAGAATAAAATGTTTCATTGCTTAAATTGATATAATCATTATAGTAATAAGTTATTAAATTTTTTAATTGATCAAAGTGGTGTTGCTTGCTTAAGTATTCGAGATTGAATTTATGTTTTAATTTTTTTTGACCCAAATCATTGTAGAAATATTGAACTGTATAAAAATTGATTTGATCGTCTTTTTGAGTGGTGGATTCTTCAAGATAATTTTCGCTAATATTTCCAGATTTTGCTCCAAGCAGTGAATATTCTAAGCCAAAATTTAAAGTATGAAAAAAATATCCATAATTTTTTGAAAGATCTGTATAAAAATTAAAGCTATGGGTATTTTGAAAATAGTGTTCATGATCTTTTCTAGGATCATGGGTGTAATTAACAAAAGAGGCAAAAAGATGCTCTGTAAAAGTGAAATGAAGTAAGTCATTAAAAAAAGCATTATGGTATGAAATTGGCAATTCTAAATTAATTTGATTAGCATAAGGACCTACTTGGCGATAAAAATTATGAAAGCTTGCGTCAAAAGAATAACGCAAACGCTCATCAAATAAATTATTTAAAAATCGGTGATACTGAAAGCTTGGATATTCTTGCAAGGTTGATTTATTGTTTAATTTAGAGGTATCAATATAGTATTTTCCATAAGCTCCATAATAATTGTTTTCATCAGCTAAAAAATAATTGATCCTAGAGGTGACTAATGAATTAAGATCGTAAGTATCTTTTGAGCTAAGATTAAAATAATCTATATCATTAATATAAATTCCATCAATCCATAGCCCTTCTTGAAAATTATCCCCCAATAAAGATTTAACTAAATCATCCCTAGTATATTTTAGTTCAACACCAGCATGAGTTTTATTTTTTAAATTTTCTTTGTGATAATAAGAAGATTTTTCTCTAAAACCTCCGAAATTAAGTTCTCCCATGGAATAAGGCGAATCTACAAATCTTAAAGTAGAGTAAAGTCCAAAACCTCTATTGGTTCTAATTTGAGGGTTAAATTGTAAGTCCCAATTTTCATCTGTTGCTATATAAATAGGTTGTTCATAGTATAGACCTTCGCCTCTTTTTAGAACAATTTTAGGGATTAAAAGTCCGCTTTGTCTGTGTGTATCAGCACTAAATCCAAAATAAGGCAAATAAAATATAGGTATATCTTTAACATATAATCTTGCATTATATAGATGAACAAAATTATTTTTTCTATTTAACCAGCCTTTGGAAAATCGAATTTCCCAATCTGGATCTTCAACATTACAACTAGAAACTGAAGAAATTTTGCTTTCAAAAACTTTATCATTTAAATAACTTTGTTTGCTTTGAAACCAAACTTCTAAATTGTTATTGGAAAAGAAAAAATTGTCAAAATGTGCTTCATTGGAGTTTAAATTTATTTTTGCATAATTTGAATGCGATCGTTCATTTTGCCCTCTTAAAATATTAACATCACCAAAAAGCTCTATATCTCCACTTTTTTCGTTATATATTGCTTTATTTGCAGTGATGAAATAAAAATCTGAAAAGATAACTACATCATTTTTTGCTGTGAGTATATCTCCTTCTTTCTTTGCATTTAGCGCATAAATATCAACTTGTGCTGCATTTAAAGCAATATTTGTAAAACATAAAAATAAAAATTTACGCCACATTGACCACTACTGTTTTTGCTGCATAATCTTCCCATGTTTTACGCAAATCATTGCTTAAAGCCCATGCAAATCCTAAAAAAAATGCACTATTGCTAAGCTCGCTAACACTAGCTCTTATGCAACTTTGAATTAAGTTGGGTTTATCTAAAAGATCTTCATCCAAAATGATTATCTTACATATCATTTTTCCTAAACTTGCACCGTATAAATAGGTAAAAATGATTTGATATATCAAGTGAATTAAAATAAAGCTAAAGCTGAAATTACGTGATACTTCAATCATTTCCATTAAATCTTTTGCTTGAGATAAAGGAGTATAAAAGATGATATAAATAATAAAAGAAAGGATAAAATTATCTATAAAATAAGCTAAAACTCTTTTTTTAAAACTAGCAATACTTAAATTTTCACGTTCTAAACGAGTGGCTAAATCTTCTTTCATTGGATAACCTGATAAGCAATATCTTTTCTAAATTGTTTTCCTTTAAATTCAACATTTTCACAAAGCTCATAAGCCTTTTTTTGTGCTTCTTTTATATCTTTTCCTACACCAACGCAGACTAAAACACGCCCTCCATCGGCCATTAATTTATCATTATCTAAGCTAACTCCAGCATAAGAAATATGGGTATTTTCTGGAATATTTTTTATAGAGATTTCTGTTTTTTTAGAACTTTTATATGGGTAATTTTCACTAGCACAAACAACTCCGACGGCGTATTCTTTTTTTATATTTATTTTTGTATTTTTTAAACGTTTTTGGGTTGTGGCTAAAATTAATTCCAAAGGATTTTCAATTAAAGGCATTAAAACTTCGCATTCTGGATCGCCAAAACGCACATTAAATTCTAAAACATAAGGTTCTTGATTGACAACCATAATTCCTATAAATAAAACCCCACTGAATTCACTACCTTCTTTTTTCATTCCAGCTAAAGTAGGAATAATGATATCTTTTTTGATTTTTTCAAGCAAATCTTCACTGGCTAAAGAACTAGGTGCATAAGCTCCCATTCCACCGGTGTTTGGACCTTTATCTTGATCAAGAAGTTTTTTATGATCTTGAGCTGCAGGTAATAAAACAAAATCATCCCCATCACAGACTGCAAAAATACTAAGTTCAAATCCATCTAAAAATTCTTCTATTACTATGAATTTTCCAGCATCTCCAAAACTTTCCCCACTAAGCATTTTAGAAGCTGAGTCAATAGCTTCTTCATGAGTTTGTGCAATAATCACTCCTTTTCCAGCACACAATCCATCTGCTTTTACAACTATAGGTGGTGTTAAGGTTGAAATAAATTCTTTGGCTTTTTCTAAATTATTGGTGTTTAAAAATTTAGCCGTTTTAATTTGATATTTTTGAAGAAAATTTTTCATAAAGGATTTTGATGTTTCAAGCATAGCAGCAGCTTTGCTTGGTCCAAATATAGCAAGATTATGTTGTTTAAAAATATCTACAATCCCTTGGGCTAAAAAATTTTCACTTCCTACTATACAAAGATCAATTTCATTTTCTTTTGCGTAATTTGCTAATTCTAAAGGTTTTTCAAGATTGATATTTGTGCCAAGACTTTTGGTTGCACCATTTCCAGGGGAGAAGAAAAAATTTAAATTTTGATCTATATTTTTTAAAGCTAAAGCGATAGAATATTCTCTAGCACCGCTGCCTAAAATCATTATTTTCATTTATTCTCCTTTAATAAAACCCAAACAGCCGCTATTAAAGTTGACCCCAAAAAGTCAAAAGAAAACCGTTAGGCGATTTTTAAAGGCTGCAACTTCTCACTTCTTTCGAAATTCAAACGACGCCACAGACACGGTAAATCGCACACTCACAGTAATTAAAAATGTGTTGGATCACTAAAAATTCGCGTACCGTTTAGGCACGAAATTATAGCTTAATTTAGCTTAAACTTACGTTTTAAATAAGCTTAAATTTGGTTTTTCCTGTTTTATCAAAATGTTTTCCTTGCAATATAATATCTGCCACACTTTCCCAAACGTGCTTTTCGTCAATATAAACAATATCAAAAGTATTATCACGCATTAAGGATTGATAATTAACTTTTTTAGGAGCATATTTTACGATATAATAAGGATTTTGAGCAAAATTTTCAATTTTTAATTTGCAAAGCAAATCCAAATCTGAAGTAACAACTAAAAATTTTCTCCTTTGTTCCTTTGCGATTTTTTGAATATAAATTAAAAGTTTTTGATCAAATGGATTAAGAGCTGATTTATTTAACCTGCTTAAATAATGCTCTGCAAAAGAAAGAGAACAAAAAGAATTTTCTATATTAGCCATTGAAAAATAAGAATTTTTTACCCCTGAAGATTTTATTGATAAATGCCAAATTTTAATATCCATAATTGTAGCACATAGATTAAGCCCTGTAACTATTTTTTTAAAAAGTTTTTCACGAGAAAGTTTAAAAGCATTTTCAAAAATATTATAATTTTTTTTATAAAAGTCTTCCTGAAGAGCTTGTAATCTTTTAAGTGAGGTTTTATAGCCTTCTGATTCTTTTTGAAGGTTTTCTAATCTTTCTTGACGTGCTTTAATTTTTTCTTGATCAGGATTAGCCGCTTTAGATTTAAGATTAATTTCAGATTGCAAGGTTTTCATTTGAGCTTCAATGGATGCGAGTCTATTTTTTTTGGTGTCTATAGTTGCTATAAGAGCTTGATAATGACACTGTAAAGATAAAAAAGTTTCGTTAAAAATTTTAGTTATATTAGGCTTACGATCTGCAATTATTTGTTTATAAGAATTTTCTAGGTGCATCATAATGCTTTTTAAGGCATTAAATTGAGTTTGGTCAATAGAGTTATCCATGAAAATAAGGGTATCATAAGCCTTAAATAAAAATCTTTTAATGATTACATAATCTAAAATACACGGAATATCTTTTTCATCTTCTAAATTTGTTTGTAGAGTTTCTACAGATAAAATTTCGTGAGCAAAATATTTTTGTATAGCTTGAGGAATGGTAAAAGATAAAGGAATTTTCTCAATAGAATCAAAATCTATGGTTCTATAAAGTTCTGTAACATAAGCACTTCTTCTTGAATTTTGCAAATCTTCCAACTCATCATCATCATTTGTTTTCCAAAAATCATTTTCTGTAATAAAATCTCCTTCTTTAAATTCTTGAAATTTAGAAGGTCTTATACTTGTAATTGTTTTATTAACAGGAGCAGGTGCTCCATTTGCATTTTTATTTTCAGCTGAAAGAGTTCTAAACTCCACAAACATTCCAACTGTAGGCATACTTTTCTTATCATTCCAAATTTGACGATTAAAATCAAAAAAGGTATTTGCTGAATTGGTAACAGTCCCTCGTCCTGTAGAGTCCATATAGATAGCTATCTTTCCGTGCATATTTCATCCTTGAAATGTTTTAAAAGGATATTTTAACTTTATTTTTATAAAATTTTAATAATAGATTTAAGATTTTTATTATTAAAATTCACATTAATTTCACATATTTTTTTATAATTATTATTTTTTTAGGATATTTTATTTTTTTAAAGGATAATTATGTTTTTTTATTATTATTTAAAAAATCCTAAACAAGTGGGAGCTTTGTGTCCTAGTTCTAAAAAATTAAGAAAAGCAATCACTCAAAATATAGGTTTAGAAAATGTTAAAAATATAGTTGAAATAGGACCAGGAACAGGAGCATTTACAGAAGCCATACTTCAAAGAAAACATAAGGATGCTAAATTTTTTGCGATAGAAATTAATGATCAAATGGCACAAAAACTTTCTAAAAAATATGAAAATTTAGATTTGCAAATTGGAAATGCCGAGAATTTAGAGTATTTTTTATATCAAAGATCTATGTCAAATGTAGATGTTGTAGTTTCTGGAATTCCTTGGGCTTTATTAAAAAATCATGAACAAGAAAAGCTTTTAAACGCAATTTATAAAAATTTATCCAAAGGTGGATATTTTACCACTTTTGCTTATATAATTCCAAGCCCTTCGAGTAGGGCTTTTCGTTTAAAAATATTTGAACTTTTTAGTGAAGTTAAAATTTCAAAAATAGTGTGGCAAAATATCCCACCGGCCATAGTGTATTATTGTAAGAAATAATCACTCCCATTCTATTGTTGCAGGTGGCTTGCTTGATATATCATAAACTACGCGATTGATTCCTTTTACTTCATTGATAATACGACGACTGATATTTTCTAAAATTTCATAAGGTAGATGTGAAAAAGTTGCGGTCATTCCATCACTTGCATCTACAATACGCACACAAATAGTATTGTCATAAGTGCGATTATCTCCCATAACACCGACACTTTTTACATTTAAGAGCACACAAAATGCTTGCCATGTTTTATCATACCAACCAGTACTTTTTAATTCTTCAAGTAAAATAGAATCTGCTTGTCTAAGTAGATTTAAACTAGGGCGATTAACTTCACCCATAATGCGTATGGCAAGGCCAGGTCCAGGAAAAGGATGACGATAGACCACTTCTTTACTTAAACCTAGTTCCAAACCTAAGGTTCTTACTTCATCTTTAAAAATTTCTTTCAAAGGTTCGATAAGTTTTAGATTCATTTTTTCAGGTAAGCCTCCGACGTTGTGATGACTTTTAATAGTCTTGCTAGCGCCGATGACTGAACTTTCAATGATATCGGTATAAAGAGTGCCTTGAGCGAGATATTTAACATCGCTATGTTTTTTTGCTTCTTGTTCAAAAACTTCTATAAAGGTATTTCCTATGATTTTTCTTTTTTGTTCAGGATCGATTACTCCAGCTAAACGACTTAGAAAAATTTCACTCGCATCAATGCTTATAAGATCTGTTTTTAGTGTGTTTTTAAACATAAATTCTACTTGTTCACGTTCGTTAGCGCGTAATAAGCCATTATCGACAAAAACAACGATGACTTGTTCTTTAATCGCACTTGATAAAAGTGCTGCCACAACACTACTATCAACCCCACCACTTACAGCACATAAAACTTTATCATTTCCAACTTCTTCGCGAATTTTTTCTGTTTGAGTTTTAGCAAAAGAGCCCATATTCCAAACACTTTCGCAATTACAGGCGTATTTAGCAAAATTTTTCAAAATGTTTTTACCAAATTCGCTGTGCTGAACTTCTGGGTGAAATTGCAAAGCAAAGAATTTCTTTTCTTCATTAGCAAAGACGCAAAAAGGACTATTTTCACTCGTTGCTAAAACTTCAAAGCCTTGAGGTAAATTTTCTACTTTATCAGAATGACTCATCCATACGGTTTGTTTTTTAGGTAAATTTTTAAATAATGCACTATCTTTTTGAATTTCTATGGTTGCTTTTCCATATTCTTTGTGTCCTGCTGGAGCAACACTAGCGCTAAAATGATGTGCCATTAGTTGCATACCATAACAAATTCCAAGAATAGGCAAACCTAAATCAAAAACACTTTTGTCGCAAAAATAAGCATCGGTTGCATAAACACTTGCTGGACCACCGCTTAATATAATGCCTTTAGGTTCTTTTGCTTTAATATCAGCTAAGCTTACATTAAAGGGTAAAATTTCCGCATAAACCCCTTGTTCTCTTAATCTTCTAGCGATTAATTGTGTGTATTGAGAGCCAAAATCTAAAACTAAAATATCTGCTTTTTTCATTATATCACCACCTATTGAGTTGTTCATATTTTTTAATGCTTTTTATAGAGCCATTTTGTTCATAAGTCGTGTATTGTGGATCGCCTTTATATCCACAAGAGCACAAAAAAATTAAGAAAAAAAATGATAAAATTATTTTATGGTAAAAATTCAAAATCAAAAAACGATTAAAAATGTTAGTGCTATTGTTAATGATTTGATGAGTAAATCTCATTATAAACCTTTAAAAACCTTGTTTTTTTGTAAAGATTTTTTAAATTCTTTACCACCCGCAAAGCAACGTTTAATAGCTAGGATTTATATAAAAAATGATATTTTAAATATCATTACTTCGCATCCTGCAGGCTTTCAAGAATTAAATCATGATAATAGCAAAATTTATATTAAAATTCTCATAAAAAAATACGCCCAAGTGTATCCTTTAAGTGGTTTTTCAAACATAAAAGATATCAGAGTGATGACGCAAAAATATAGCTTTAGTGTTAAAAATGAAGAAAATATCAAAAAAAATCCATACATAGAATTAAGTTTGGGCTGTTTTAAAAATACTTTAGAAAATAAAGTGTTAGCAAATAAATTTGAAGAATTAAGGCAAATTATAAAAAATGCTTGAAAAATCATCTAAAAATATTTTAGAAAAAGAATTGCAAACCTTACCTCAAAAACCAGGTGTTTATCAGTATTTTGATCAAAATGGAAAACTTTTGTATGTGGGTAAGGCGAAGAATTTAAAAAATAGAGTTAGGAGTTATTTTACCTTTCGTCCTAAATTGTGTGCAAATAGTAAAAATTCTTTAAGAATACAAAAAATGATAGAAGAGGCAGTTCATTTAGAATTTATCACAACCAATTCAGAAGCTGATGCTTTAATTTTGGAAAATTCTTTTATCAAGCAATTGCATCCAAAATACAATATACTTTTAAGAGATGATAAAACTTACCCTTATATCTATGTTGATTTTAATGAAGATTTTCCACGTTTTCAAAGCACAAGAAAACTTATAAAAAAAACTAAAATTAGATATTTTGGCCCCTTTTTTAAAGGAGTCAAAGAGCTTTTAAACGCCCTTTATTTGTATTATCCTTTGAAACAAAAAGCAAATTGTAAAAATCCTTGTATTTTTTATCAAATTCATCGTTGTTTAGCACCTTGTGATGATGGAGTTACTCAGAAAGAATATAAAAAAATCCTAGATAACGCTATTAATGCGCTTTTAAATCCTAGCATTTTAATTAAAAATTTAGAAAAACAAATGCTTAGTCTAGCTCAAAATGAAAATTATGAAGAAGCAGCTAAGGTAAGAGATCAAATTGTTACCATTAAAGATTTGGAGGTAAAAATCCAAATTGATATTGCTAAATTGGAGGATTTTGAGATTTTTGCGGTTGCTTTTAAAGATTCTATGCTTTCAACGATTCGTTTTGTGGTGCAAAATGGAAAGATTATCAGTGTAAATTCTAAAACAACCCTTTTAAAAAATGCTTTAAGTTTTGAAAAAAATGAAATTTATAAACAACTTATTTTAGAGAATTTTAATACCGATACGCCTTTAATAGCTAATACTATTTATACTTATGAAGAATTTGATGATAGAGAGCTTTTAGAGGAAATTTTAAGCAAACGCTTTGAGAAAAAAATCAGTATCAAGATGCCAAAAATAGGGGAAAAAAGAAAAATTTGTGATCTTGCTTTTGAAAATGCACTTTTAAATATAGAAAAAGAACAAAAAAATAGCAATTTTAAAATACAAAAAGAGATTCAAGAGTATTTTGAACTTGAAAATTTTCCAAATCATATTGAAATTTTTGATAATTCTCATTTACAAGGGATTGCAAATGTTGGAGCTATGGTGGTTTATAAATTTGGATCATGGGATAAAAACTCATATAGAAAATTTCATCTTGAATATCAAAATGATTATGAGCAGATGCGAGAAGTTTTAACACGTAGGGCTTTGGATTTTCAAAACAACACCCCACCTGATTTATGGCTTATAGATGGTGGAAAAGCTTTATTGGAACTAGCAAAAGATATTGTTTTAAGTAGTGGTGCTAATATAGATATTTTAGCCATTTCTAAAGAAAAAATTGATGCAAAAGCGCATAGAGCTAAAGGAGGCGCTAAAGATAAAATTCATTCTTTTAGTGGCGAGTTTTCTTTGAGTGTGGATGATAAAAAATTGCAATTTTTGCAAAAATTAAGAGATGAAGCACATCGTTTTGCTATAAGTTTTCATCAAAAAACAAAGAAAAAACAAGATTTAGAAAGTTCCAAATTGGCTAAATTGGGCTTAAGCGTAGGAGTAATACATAAACTTTTAGCTTATTATGGGAATTTTGAATCCATCTATAAAGCAAATTTTGATGAACTTTGCACTCTTATAGGTAAAAAGGCGGCGCAAAAATTAAAAGATATAAAATGAAATCAAGCTTTGTAAAATCGGACACCTGCAAGATTAATGATTTTTACTTCATTTTTTTGGATTAATTCTTGCAAAAGAATTTTAGAACTTTCATTAAAAGTGTGTTCTACATCGATTTGACTTTGTGCTCTTAAATGAAGAAATTTTAGCAATTCTTCTTTATTTAAATCAAGTTTTTGTTCTTTATAATTTCTTTTTGCTAAAAAAACTGGCGCACAGGTGATTAATTTTGAAAGCTCATAAAGTTTTTCTTCATCAATTGATTTGACTGGATAAGATGGAGGCCGATCAATAGTGCTTAGATCAATTCTTGTTGGTGATATTGTAGCTAAAGCGTTATTAAGAGCTATAAATTCTTCTTCATTGTCATTTAGATCTTTAACCACTAAAATTTCCATTACAAGATCGCCTTGAAATTTTGTTTTAAATTCTGCCATTTTTTGTATCATTAATTCTAAATTGATATTTTTTAAAGCTCTATCTATACGATAAAAAGTTTTGGAAATGGCACTATCTAGACTGAATTTAACCACATCAAGTTTCAATAAACTTTGAAATTTATTTTGATCGAGTACAGCTGTGCCATTGCTTAAAATAAGAAGTTTTTTATTTTTAACGATTTGACGCAAAGAATTAATTAATTCATCTAAATGAGGATAAAGACTTGGTTCACCATTAGCAGTTAGTGTAAGAAAGTCAAATTTGATACCTTTATCAATAATCATTTGAACTTCTGAAATGATTTGTGCAACTTCTACAATTTCATCTTGTTTTTCTTGTGCTTTTTTAGCTTCAAGTTCGCAATAGACGCAATCAAAATTACACTGTTTTTTACTCGGGCTTAAATCAATTCCTAAAGATCTTCCAAAGCGTCTAGAACTTACAGGTCCGAAAACAACTTTCATTTGGCCGAGCTTTCCTGAACGAGCTTGATAAAATATTTAGCATTTTCAACAGGGATATCCGGTAAAATTCCATGTCCTAAATTGAAAATATGGGCCTTATTTTTCATAATTTGCAGAATTTGTCCCACGCTTTCTTTAATGGAGTTTTTATTGTATAATCTGCAAGGTTCCATATTGCCTTGAAGAGTATATTTGTGTGATAATTTATCTCGTGCTAATTCTAAAGGAGTGCTCCAATCAACCCCAAAAACATCAAAATTTCCATCGATTTTATCTAAATAGCCACTGATTCCTTTAGGGAATAAAATAACAGGTATATTAGGATATTTATTTTTAATAAAATTAGAAATTTCAAGCATATATTTAAAAGAGAAATTAAAAAATTCACTATATTCTAAAGCACTTGCCCAACTATCAAAAATTTGCACAGCATTAGCTCCTGCTTTGATTTGTTCTTCTAAATATAGTTTTAAAACTTCTGTAAGATTTGATAAAATCAAATGCAAAAGTTCGGGGTTTTGATAAAGCATTTTTTTACATTTTGCGTAGTTTTTGCTTCCGCCACCTTCTATCATATAAGTGGCTATAGTCCAAGGACTTCCACAAAATCCTATAAGTGCTTTATCTTTTGGAAGTTTTTCTCGAGTAAGTTTTAAGGCATCATAAACATAATTTAATTTTTGATGAGCTTTTTGAGTATCTAGTTTTTTTAAATCTTCTATGCTAGAAATTGGATCATCAAATACAGGTCCCTCTCCTTTTTCAAAACGCAAATTCATTCCCATTTCAAGAGGAACGACTAAAATATCTGAAAAAATAATCGCCGCATCCACTTCTAAAATTTCTACAGGTTGCAAACTCACTTCAGATGCTTTTTTGTAATCTTTACATAAAGAAAGAAAATCTCCTGCTTGCTCACGGACTTGCATATATTCAGGTAAATAGCGTCCTGCTTGACGCATCATCCAAATAGGAGTATAGGGCGTTGGTTTTTTAAAACAAGCATCAATGAAAATCATAATTTTCCTTTATTTTTGTAAAATTATAACAAAAATTATTGAAAATTAAATCACTAATTTTTATATCTACTTTATACAGAAGATCCTACAGGAGCTGAAAAAGTATTGAATAAATTTTTATTATTCTCTTCTTGTTTTTTACTAAATACGGTGGGACTATTTTTTGCATGATATTTTTCTTGAGCTTGTATTTGCATATAGCTTATATTTTCTTTGGTTTTAAGATTTAGATTATTATTTATTGAGGCTTGTTTTTCTAGATTGGAATTAAGCTTTTGCTCCATCTTTTCATTTATTTGAGTGCTTATTTTTTCTTTAGTTTGTTCTTCAAGTTTTAATCTTAAATGTTCTTTATATGCTTCTTCATCTAGAACTTTTTTCTTTTCATATTCTCCAGTTTTTTTATTTAGGACAAGCTCTTCTTTATATTTTTTCATTTTAGACTCAACAAATTCCTCTACTTCTTTAAGTAAAGTTTTAAACGAAACATCCCATAAAGAATTTTCATCTTGCTTAGTAGTTTTGGAATTTTGACGAGAATTATTGAAATTCTCGTTTATATAATTTGAATTTATTTTCACACTTAAATCTTTTTACTTACAGCATTTCCTGCGTCTATGGTTGCAAAAAGTTTATTGAGTAGGGTTTCTTCATTTTTTTTATATTGATCCTCTCTCATTTTTTGCCACGCATAGGATCTAAAATCTTCTCTAATAGCTCCAAGATCTAGGTCTTTATTGCTGAATTCATTAGAAGTTGTTTTTTCTTTATCTTCTTTATTTTTGACTTCATTTAAATTAGCTTGAAATTCATCTGCTGAAGAAGTTTTTTCTTTAATTTTAGTTGTGCTAAAAACAGCGTTGGACATTTGTTTGGTATTGTCTATGGTCATTGCTTTCCTTTAATTTTTATACATTATAAATATAAGCAAATTCTATTCCACTTTTCTTTTAAAGTGATTATAGTTAATTTTATCTTTTGCAAATGCTGATGCAAAAATCAAAGCAGGTAAGACAAAAATTGATGCAAAAAGTGCGTTAAATTCGATACCTATATTTGTTAAAACAAGACCTCCTATAAAACTTGCTAAGGCTATACCTACATTAAAAGCTGCTTCATTCACACTGATGGTGCTATCCATTATTTTATGTGTGTGTCGTTTAGCTTTTGCAATGCTTAACATTTTTAAAGCCGGTATGGTTGAAAAAGAAAAAAATCCCATCAAAGCGATATTTAAAATAACTAAAATTGGAATATAAATCGTCCATAAAAAGTTTAAAAATACAAAAATTTGTATGCTTAAAATTAGTCTCAAAGAAAAAATAGCACCTTTTTTATCTACCATTTTTCCACCCCATAAATTTCCAAAAATAGCACATATTCCATATAGGAGTAGGATATAGGTTGTATTTTGTTCTTTAAATCCACTTATATCTACGAGCAGTTTTTGCAAATAGGTATAAAGAATAAATTGCGCACCGCAACTACAAAGGGTGATAGTGTAAGTTTTAAGTAAATTACGATGCGAAAAAGCTGGTGCAAGGTTTTTTAAATTAGTAGGATTAGGATATAAATTTTTAGGCATCATATGCCAAACCCCTAAGGAGGCAAAAACTGTAATGATAAAGATCAATAAGAAAATAAGTTTAAAGCCAAAATGATATCCTATGAAGGTTCCTAAAGGGACACCTGTAACAAGTGCAACTGTAAGCCCTGTCACCATAATAGCTAAGGCGCTAGATTTTTTTTCATTTGGAGTTATGCTTGAAATAGCAAGTGTAGCAATAACAAAAAATACACCGTGTTGAGTTCCAGCAATAAAACGAGCAAAAGCTGTTAAATAAAAATTATTACTAAAAAAGATTGTTAAATTGGCTAAAGCAAAAATTCCAAGATTAATCAAAAGTTGTATGTGTCTATAAAAATGGCTTAAAGCAATACTTACAATAGGAGCTCCTATAACAACTCCTATAGCGTATAAGGTTGTAAGATAACCAGCAGTTTTTGCATTGATTTTGAAATAATGTTGTACATCAATTAAAACTCCAGCCATAACAAATTCAGTTACTCCCATACAAAAAGCACTTAAGGCTAAAGCAAATAAAGCTTTTTTATAATTTTGCATTTTTAGACTCTTTATCAAGTTTAATTTGGTGGTATCGTATGCTAAATTTAGCAGCTTCAAAGTAGCTTTGAGTGTTAATTTTCATATTTTTATAGGCTTTATCAAATGCGGTTCCATGATCAACACTAACGCGAACGATAGGTAAATTCAAACTTACATTGATACTTTTTTCAAAATATAAAGCTTTTAGAGGAGCTAAGGCAAGATCGTGATACATGGCAATTAAACGATTGCATTTTTTTAAACTTAATCGAGTAAAAGCGGTATCAGCAACTAAAGGATAAGGTAGGTAGATTTCTTTTCCTTTAAAATTTTGAGTCAATTCTTTTTGTAAATTTTCGTCTTTTAAAGCTTGATAAAAAAATTTCTCATCTCGTTTTGAGTGCAAATAAGCATTGACAAAACTGATGGCTTTGAACATATTTTCTTCTTCTTTTCCACCTATAACTCCATAGTCTCCAGCGTGAGGGTTAAAACCTAAAATTCCTATTTTCTTAAAATGAGTTTGTTCATAAAAATTCTTTAAAAAGATACTTAATTTTTTAAAAGTGATTTTTTGACTCACCTTTGCTAGTGGAATATGCTCAGTAAATAATCCCACAAAGAGTTTATCACAACCTAACATCATAATAGCATCTTTTTTGAAAAAAGATCTTAAAGCGTCTGTGTGCCCTTTATAGTTTATTTTCGCTAATTCCCAAGCTTTTTTATGTATGGGCAGGGTTAATAGGGCATGTGCATATTTTTTAAAAGTGAAATAACTTGCAGCTTTAAAACTTAAGAAAGAATAAAGTCCGCTTTTATCATCAATCTTTCCAGGCTTTATTGTAAAATTTTCATTGACTTGAAAATTTAAGGGCAAAGAAAAGCAATAAATTTTTAATCCATTTTGACTTTTAACTAACTCAAAACTAAATTCTTGACTCTCTTTAAAATAAACAATATTGGCATTTGAAATATTTAAATTGAGCAACTTTAAAGCTTGATATAATAATTTTTCATGGATAAAATAATAAGGTTCGCAAATTTCACATAAGTCTTCATGAGAGCGTATTAAAATTTCAGAACCTATTCCATTAAGATCGCCAATGCTAATTGCAATTTTTGTTTTCATCAATAAGAGCTTTCATTTCTAAAATAGCCTTTTTTAGTCCTACAAATACGGATCTTGCTATGATGCTTTGGCCTATATTTAATTCACAAATTTCATTAATCTTTACGATTTCTTTTACATTTTTATAGTTAAGTCCATGTCCAGCGGCAACTTTTAAGCCAAGTTCTACTCCTTTTTTAGCGCAAAGTTTTAATTCTTTTAATTCTTCTTCTAAATGATTTTGAAGTTTTTTTCTATCCATTTGCAATTCTTTAAGTGCAAAAGCTGTATGCGAAATATTGGTAAAAAGAGCATTGTGTAAATTCGCATAAAGTCCGGTATGAAGTTCTACAAAATCAGCATTTAGCTCATAAGATTTTCCAATATCATTTAATTTTGGGTTGATAAAAAGAGAAACTTCTATATTTTCATTTTTGAGTCTTTGGATGCTTTTTTTTAGATCGGGATGGTTTAAATTTAGACCTCCTTCTGTGGTAAGTTCTTCTCTTTTTTCTGGCACTAAAGTAACGCGTGAGGGTTTTAGAGTAAGGGCTAAATTTAAAATTTCTTCATTAATGGCACATTCTAGATTAATAGGGCTTTTGCAAAAATGGATAAGATTTTTCAAATCAAAATCTTGAGTATGGCGACGATCTTCTCTTACATGTAAAGTGATTTGATCTCCAAATTTTGCTACGATAAATGCTGCTTCTAAAAGATCAGGATCATTAACCATTCTTGCTTGTCTTAAAACAGCAATATGATCGATATTTACACCCAAAAGCATAATGATTCCTTTAATAAGTTTTTGTTATTATACTCCAAAATTTAAAAGGAAGAGTAATGTTAGGTATTGATTTGGGATCAAATACTTTAAGAGCAGTTGAAATGGATGAAAATTTTAAAAAAATAAAAGAGTATGAATTTATTATAGGTGCAGCAAAAAATTTATCTAAAAGTGGGCAAATTTCAACTGAGGCTATAGAAAAAATCAAACAAGCTTTAAATGTTTTATCTAAGGAGCAAAATTTATGCAAAGCAAAAGCTGCTGCAACGGCAGCTTTTAGAAAGGCAAGCAATACAGATGAAATTTTTAAAGATTTAAAAGAGCAATTTGGGATCAATTTTAAGGTTATTGATGCTAAAACAGAAGCTAAAATCAGCGTTTTAGGGATGAAAAATGCTCTTGCTAATTTGGGCATGAAAGGGCGTTTTGCTTATTGTGATTTAGGGGGTGCTTCTTGCGAGTTATCTTTTAATGAACATTTTCAAAGTTTTGATTTTGGGATTATAAGTTTTTATGAAAAATGTAATTTTAAAGATGATTTTTCTACTTTTTCTTTTAAAAAAATATTGAAAAAATATCCTAATTTCTTTCATAAAATCAAAGATAAAAAATTAAAAATTCACCTATTAATTCAAGATAGAAATTTAAAAAATATAGCGTTTAAAGCTTTTGATGAGGTTAAAGAGCTTAAAAAAGTTTTTAAAAAAAGTAAAATAAAAAAAGTGGTTTTAAATTCAGGTGTTCCTACAGCCTTGGCTGCTTTAAAATGCGGTTTAGATTATGAAAGATATGACGCTAAAAAAATTAATGGCCAAATTTTACACACTCAAGATTTTTTCAAATATGCATTAAAAATTTGGAACATGAGTGAAAAAGAGGCTAATTTTTATCTTGGAAAAACGCGTAAAAAATATTTAGCCGCAGGTTGTTTTTTGTTTTTTGCTATTTTTGATAAAGAAGAATTTATAGTTATCGATGAGGGTTTAAGAGAGGGGCTTTGCATAGCAAATTTATAATTTTGCAAATTCAAAAAAATGGAATTTTTCATCAAAATTAAAAAATAAAATTTTGCTTTGAGAGAGCAAATTTTCATAACTTTTTATATTTTTATTTTTAGTATATTCTAGCAATTCTTCAAAACCAAAATCGATTAAAGCTTGACTTTGTTTTTTTAAATGTAAAAGTTTGAAATTTAAATTTTCAATAGTAGTTTTTAGATGATTAAAATTCACATTGTAAGTTATATCGCTTTTGCCAAAAAAATCTTTTAAAGAAATTTCAAAAGGATCAAAAACTTCGTGTTTTTGATAAATTCTTATACTAAAACGATCATTATCAAAAGTTCCATAATCAAAACCCGCAAAGATAAATTTTTCACTGATTTGATCGAGTTTTTTAAGAAAATTTTCAAGCTCTAAGCTTAATTCTCCTTTTTTTAATCCAAGTTCTTGGCATCTTTGCTGTAAGTTTTCATCTATGGGCTTAAAAACGATTTGATAATCTTTTACATAAGCTATCGTATCATTGTCTATAAGCTCACAAGTAAAGCTATCAAAAAGTTCATTGCAAAAAAAGAAAGCGTTTTTAAAATGACATTCTTCTAAATTATTTTTATGGATAAAATCTATGCCTTCCAAGGTTTTCTTTTGTAAAATTTGTAATTTTTCATGAGGCTCTATGATAAAAAAAGAAATTTGAGAAAAAATTTCAGGCCTAAATTCAACTAAAGCGGATAAAAAATCACGACTCAAATAGCCTTCATTGGCTCCGATTTCAACGATTTCTAAAGGAAGTTTTAATACGCCTTCATCAATGAGTTTTAAAAAATGTTTTGCCAGTAAGGTTCCAAAGAGATTTCCCACGCTTACTGCGGTGAAAAAATCCCCATTTTTACCTATTTTGCTAACATTTTTATAGTAATTTTCATGAAGCCAGATGTTAAAAAATTGACTAAATTTCATCAAATAGTGCGTTAAATTTTTTTATAAAATCCAAAGGATCCACTTGTTTTTGTGCGACAAGTATTCCAAAATGCAAATGTGGTCCATTCACCCTTCCAGTAGCCCCACTTAGCCCAATAAGCTCTCCTTTTTTAACCTTTTGTCCCTTTTTTACATTGATCTTTGAAAGATGATAATATTGAGAATAAATTCCCAAACCATGATCAATAACCACAGAATTTCCAGCATAATATCTATTTTTAGCGATTTTTACTATGCCCGAATTTGCAGCATAAATTGGAGTTCCACTTAGGGCTCTAAAATCTGTCCCACTATGGTAACTTGCGACTTTGTGATTAAAAATTCTAGCTTTGCCAAAATCACTTGTAATAAAACTTGCAAGAGGTATTGTAAAAGTCCCATCGTATAAAGGTTTTGGAGTGTAAGAAGTATAGATAGTATTAGCTTCTTGAAATTCTTTTTTAATGCGATCTTGAACATTTTTAGGTGGAAAAACTTTATTTTTTGCTACTTGTATTTGTTCGCTTTTATAATTTCCTTCTAGTGTATTGATGATGAATTCTTGCTGTTTATTTTTATAAATAGCGATTAATTTTGTGCTTTTTGGAGGATTTTTATAGGATAGGACAAAAATGGCAAGGATTTTATTTTTATTTTTTGGATGATTAAAGGTTGGAATTGTTTTATTTTGGTTTTTTAATTCTATAAAATTATTTTTATCAAGCTCTAAAAATATAGCTTGCCCTTTGATAAGTTTTATTTCTTGGACTCCAAAAACACAAGTAAAGAAACAAAAAAGTAAAGTCAATATTTTTTTCATAAGCTAAGTTCCTTAATGTCTGCAATTTTAAGAAATTCTTGATAGATGCTAAATACTAAAGCTTGGCGATTGTTCTTAAGTTTTTCATCTTTATCATTAATCATAACAGCTTCAAAAAAGGCATCAATTTCAGGTTTTAAAGCAAATAATTTGTTAAGTTTTTCTTCAATCGTAAGAGCTTTTAAACTTTCTTTAAATGCTATATAAAGTTTTTTTTCTGCTTCTACAAATAAACTTTCATCGATGGTATTTGTAGTTTTTTGAGCGATATTAGCAAGGCGTTTAAAGGTGCTAAAATAATCACCAAAATTGCTTTTTTGACTGATTTTTGCCAAAGCTTTAATGCTTTCATCAATGGAAATAATATCAGAATTTTTTGAAACAAGAACAGCTTTGATAAAGCTAGGATTTAAATCATAAAATGTATAAATTCTTTCAAAAATAAAATCTTTTAAAATTTGCAAATTAAAATTTTGATAATTTTTTAAAGCTTTTTCTAAAAACTCATTGATATCGAAATTTTTATTTAATTTTAAAAGTATTTTTAAAATTCCATTAGCAGCACGTCTTAATGCATAAGGATCTTTTGTTCCGCTTGGAATTTTACCTATACTAAAAAGTCCTAAAAGAGTATCAAATTTATTAGCTAAAGCAACTATGCTTGAAAATTCTGTGCTAGGAAGATCCGATTTTTCAGAATTTGGCAAGTATTGCTCTTTTATAGCTAAGCAAATTTCTTGTTCAAGTCCCATTTTGGCAGCATAATAACCCCCGATAATTCCTTGTAAATCTGTGAATTCATAAACCATTTGAGTGGTTAAATCAGCTTTGGCATAGTAAATAGCTTTAGAAATTTTTTCAAAATCATTATTTTTTAAAAATTCACATAAAATTTTTGCCAGCTCAATTTCTCTTGAGCTTTTATCGCTCATTGTTCCTAGATTTTCAAGATAAACGATTTTTTTAAGCTTTTCAGGTTCTAAGCCTTTTTGTAAATCATTTTGATAAAAAAACATTGCATCGCTTAATCTTGCTCTTAAAACTCTTTCATTGCCGTGTATGATTTTAGAATAATCCTCACAAACCGCATTACTAACAACTATAAAATGATTGCTTAATTCATTGTTGTTGAAAACAGCGAAATAGCGTTGATTTTCTCTCATTGAAGTGATGATGACTTCATTAGGAATTTCTAAAAAGGCTTTATCAAAACTTCCAAAAAGAGCTTTTGGATATTCTGTAATAGCTACAACTTCAGCTAAGAGTTCTTTATCTTCACTAATAGTGATATTGTGTTTTATTTCGAGTTCTTTAAATTCATTTAAAATTTTTTCTTCGCGTTTTTTTGGATCAAGAATGATAAAGTTATTTTCTAAAATTTGAAAATATTCTTTGATATTTTGAAAAGGAAAGAAATCATAACTTACGCTTCTATGAACAAAGGTTTTTTTAGAACTTTTAACTCCAAAAATTTCAAATTCAACCAATTGATCGCCTAAAACACAAGCAATATTTCTAATAGCGCGTATGAATTCAAAAGAATGATCCTCCCAACGCATACTTTTTCCAAAATTTAAGCTTTTGAGGAATTTATTGATCATTTCTCCTAAAATTTCAATACTATTTTTTCCTGTCAAGGTTTTTTGATAGTATAAAACCTCTTTTCCTTTGATTTCTTTGAATTCAAGTTCATTTTCTTTAATACCCGCTTTTTCTAAAAATGCTTCACCTGCGGGAGTTAATTTGCCTTCTTTAAAAGCTATGTTTTTAGGTGCTCCTATAAATTCAGCTGTGGTATCTTCTTGCTTTTGATGAAAATTTTTATGAAAAAATACTAAACGACGTGGAGTGTAATAAAATTCAAATTCGCTTATTAAATGATATTCATCTAAAATATTTTGCCATTTTTTTTCTATATTTGGAAGTTCTTTTAATAAAGGTATAGCCGGTAATTCTTCTGTGCCAATTTCGATTAATAATTCACTCATATTTTACTTTCTTTATATTATTGAATTTGCGTTATTTTAGCTATATTTTTTTAAAAAACTCATAAATATTTAAATAAGTATTCTTTTAAAGTTTGTGCATCGCCAAATTCATTTTCTTGTAAATTTTTTTGATACCATCTAGCGTGATAATACGGAATTTTTGCATTTTTAGCACATTCTTTGTCTTTTTGACTATCGCCTATAAAAATGCTAGTTTGATAAGGAGCTTCATCCATAAGAAGTTGAAGCATTTGTGGGCTTGGCTTAGGTTCTATGCCTACGCTTACACCTAAAATTTTATCAAAATATGGAATGATTTCATGCTTTTTAAGAATGCTTGTAAGCGAGCTTTGAGGCGCATTTGTTGCGATGGCTAAAAAGCAATTTTTACTTTTTAAAAATTTTAAAAGATCTATAACTCCTTCAAAGAGTATCACGCTTTGTTCATAGTGTTTGATAAAATATTTTTCAAAACCATCTTTAAAGCTAGAATGATGGAAATTGTCTATATTATAAAGTTCTTTACCCCAATCTATATTTGGAGTATTAATGATCTTAATTATTTCTTCTTTTTTTAGGGCGCTTAGATTAAGATTTGCACGAATTTCATTAACGGCGCAAGAAATTGCATTTGCACTATCAATTAAGGTTCCATCCATATCAAAAAATACATTAATCATTATAATCCTTTAAATAGTTTTTGTGTTTTTCTTTATGATTTTGATTTTTTAGCTTATCTAAAGCATTTGCAAGGCTTAAGAGTTCTTCTTTTTTTAGTGAAAAATCAAGACAAGCATTAACAAAATTTTCCAAAGCTTTACCATAGGTTGAATTTAAAATCACTGCTTGACATTTTTCTAAGTTTTTTTTGTTTTTTTGCATTCTTTCTTGAAATTTTTCTAAATCAAAATCCTCTCTTTTTAGACAAGATTTTGCTGTATTAGCAAATTTTTCTAATAATCTTAGATATTTTACTCTTAATGTTTTTTCATTGATTTTTGTCAAAATAATCCTTAGGTGTTTTTATGAATTCTGCATTCTAATGCTTCTTGAACTAAATTTCGAGCTAGAATTTTTTCTGATCTTACAATGCGAATATTATCATCAATACTTGAAAAAAGCATTTTTTTAAGATTTCCATTAACATGGATAATAGTATCTATAGGTTTTGGATAAGATGATAAAAGTTGGCAGAGCATTTCAAGTTTTGCTTCGTTAGTGATGGTGATAATTGCGACTGCACATTCTTCAATATTGGCAATTTTTAGAGTTTCTTCTTGGGCTGCATTTGCAAAAATCACATTTTCTCCGCGACTAATTCCTAATTCAACTAGATTTAAATCACTTTCTAAGACCAAATAAGGCACCCCAGTATTTTTGATTCTTTGTACCATTTCTTGACCTAAACGACCGTATCCAAAAATGACAAGATGATTTTTTAGATTGCTTTGATGGGTGCTTTGGATTGTGTTTGTATTTAGAGTAATATCTTCAACTACATTGGTAATTTTTCGTATATTGTTGAGTATAAAAGGTGTAATAATCATTGTGATTATGGAAACTACAATTAAAATTTGTGAAGTTTTAACATCGAGCATATTTTTAGCTTGCAAAAGAGAAAAAATCGCTAAAGCAAATTCTCCAATTTGTGCAATAGAAAAGGCAGTTTTTAGAGCAACTCTTTTTTTGGTATAAAGAAATAAAAATCCAAAGATTATGCCAAATTTCATAAGCATAACAATTAGGGTCAAGATGCAAATTAAAAACCAATTTTCTGCTATGACATTGAGTTGAATTTGCATACCTACTGTCATAAAAAAAAGCCCCAAAAGTAAATCTCTAAAGGGAATCAAATCCGCTTCAATTTTATGTTTATATTTTGTTTCTGCGATCAATGCTCCGGCTATAAAAGCACCCAAAGAATAGGAAAATCCAAAATAATTTGCTAAAAAACTTGCTCCAATAACCATAAATAAAATGGTACCTATGAAAATTTCTTGAGAAGAAGTTCTAATAATAAGTCTAAAAATTCGATCAACTAAATATTTTCCTATGAGAAAAAGCAAAGCGATTAAAAGGATAGCAGAAACAAGCGATGTGAGTAAAACTTGTTCTATATTTTGATTATTAGATGAGAGTATATCAACAAGCAAAAGCAAAGGGATAACGGCTATATCTTGAAAAAGTAAAATTCCTAAAGCTTTTCTTCCGTATTGTTCATTGATATCCCCATTGTCATTTAAAATTTTTAAAACTACAGCTGTGGAAGAGAGTGCTAAGGCAAAACCTACTACTGTTGCACTTTTATCTTCAAGGGAAAAAATTCCCATAACAATTAAAGTAAATACAAATCCACAAGTAAGCATTTGCAAAGATCCATTTAGAAAAACTTCTTGTTTCATAGCCATCAAATGCTTAAAAGAGAATTCAAGTCCAATAGTAAACATCAAAAAAACAATACCAAATTCAGCAATATGAGTTATTTCACCTTTGCCGCTTAAATGATAAATTTCAGAAATAATCTCTCCTGCTGCTATATAGCCAATAATAGTAGGAATTTCAAATTTTTTTAAAATGACATTTAAGACGATAGCTATTGCTGCTGCAATCAGAAAAATTTCTAGAAAATTATCCATATTTTTTTATTTTTTTTCATAAAAAATTAAATCAAAACTATTTTTATGTTTAACGACAGCCTTTGAGGCAGCACCTGGATTTTTTTGTTTGCTAAGTTCTAAACGCAATTCATCAATTAAATTTTCAAATTCATGGATTTGATTTTTTAATTTTAATATAACATCAACTCCTGCTAAATTAACTCCCATATCGCGAGTTAAACGCAAAATCAATTTAATACGATCAATATCTCTTTGAGAATAGAGTCTTATTTTGCCATCAGTCCGGCTTGGTTCTACTAATCCTTCTCTTTCGTATTGTCTTAAGGTTTGTGGATGTATGCTTAAAACCTTAGCAACAACGCTTATTAAATATACAGGTTCGTCATAATGGTGATCCATCATTTTCTCCTTATTCTGGAAGCTTTTCTTTTAAAAGTTCGATAAATTTTTCATCCAATGTTTCTGTATTGGGTAAAATAACATTTAAAATTAAATACAAATCCCCGTAAATATTATTTTTTCTATTTTGTACTCCATATCCTTTTAGGCGTATTTTTTGTCCATTTTTTGAATTTGGAGCTATGGTAATTTTTGCTTCTTTTTTATCTTCTTTAAATGTTTTAATTGTGATTTTTCCACCAAATAAAGCGGTTTTAAGTGGAATATCTATTTTTTGATATAAGTCATCATCTTCTCTTTGATATATCTTACTTTCCTCAAGTTTAACGATGATGATAAGATCTCCACGCGCCTTATTGTAAGCACTTTTTCCCTTGCCGCGAATTCTAAGTTTTTCACCTTCTTTGATTCCATGAGGAATTTTAAATTTGATATTTTCTCCTTGAAAGGTAAAATGATGTTCCCCACCTGTGATAGCTTTTTCAAAAGGAATGGTTAATTCTATAGTTGTATCCAAATTTTCTTCTTCAAAATTTCCAAATCCTCCAAATCCTTTAGAAGAAAATCCGCCAAAACGACTTCCGCGAGAAGATCCTCCAAATCCTCCTCCAAATAAATCTTTTAAAATATCATCTAAATTGATGCCACCCGTATTTCTTGAAAAATCATGAAAACTTTGCCCACCAAAGATAGAATCTCCGTATTGATCATATTGAACACGTTTTTTTTCATCGCTTAAAATTTCATAAGCGGCATTAATTTCTTTAAATTTTTCTTCGGCTCCTTTTTCTTTATTGATATCTGGATGATATTGTCTTGCTAGGCGACGATAGGCTTTTTTTATTTCATCAGAACTTGCATTTTTAGATACTCCAAGAGTTTCATATAAACTATTCATTTTTTATCTTCCTTTGGTTGTTTAGTTAATAAAATAATTTATTTTTAGGATTAAAAATTATATCAAAAACTTTAGTCTAAGTCAATCAAGTTTTATCAATTTTTATCACTCAAGTTTTTTATTTACAATTTTGTAAATTTTTGATTTTATACTATAACTTATGTAAAAATATTTTTACAAATAAAATCATAATTAGAACATGTAAATTTTCTCATATAGAAAGGAAGAATTATGAAAAAGATTTTTTTATCAATAGGTTTAGCAAGTGCTTTATTTGCAACAAGTATCAATTTTAATGAATCAACTTCATCAGCTAATCGTGTTAATCCAGCAGATGGTGGGGTTATATTGAGTTATCATGATTCTATTAAGGATGCTAAAAAATCAGTTGTTAATATTTCAACCTCAAAAACCATAACAAGAACAAATAATTTTAGTCCTTTGGATGATTTTTTTGATGATCCTTATTTTAAACAATTTTTCGATATCCCTCAAAGAAAAAACAAAAGTGATAAAGAGGTAATTAGTTCTTTAGGTTCTGGAGTGATCATTTCAAAAGATGGTTATATAGTAACTAATAATCACGTTGTAGAAGATGCGGATACAATCACTGTAAATTTACCAGGAAGTGATACAGAATATAAAGCTAAATTAATAGGAAAAGATCCAAAAACAGACTTAGCGGTGATTAAGATAGAAGCTAAAAATCTTTCAGCTATTACTTTTGCTAATTCAGATAATTTAATGGAGGGTGATGTTGTTTTTGCTTTGGGAAATCCTTTTGGGGTTGGCTTTAGCGTTACAAGTGGAATTATTTCAGCATTAAATAAAGATAATATAGGCCTTAATCAGTATGAAAATTTCATACAAACAGATGCGTCTATTAATCCAGGAAATTCAGGTGGTGCTTTAGTTGATAGTCGTGGATTTTTAGTAGGGATTAACTCTGCTATACTTTCTCGTGGAGGTGGTAATAATGGTATAGGATTTGCTATTCCTTCCAATATGGTTGAAGATATAGCGAAAAAACTCATTGAAAAAGGTAAAATTGAAAGAGGATTTTTAGGGGTAACCATTTCAGCCTTGCAAGGAGAAACTAAAAAAGCTTACAAAAATCAAGAAGGTGCTTTAATCACAGATGTTCAAAAAGGATCTAGTGCTGATGAGGCTGGATTGAAACGAGGAGATTTGGTGATCAAGGTAAATGGTAAGGTTATTAAAAGTCCAATTGATTTAAAAAATTACATAGGAACTCTTGAGATTGGAGAAAAAGTAGTAATTGATTATGAAAGAGATGGAAGCAATAAGCAAACAAGCTTTACTCTTAAGGGAGAAAAAGAAAATAAAGGGGTGCAGAATAATTTAATTGAAGGATTGAGTTTAAGGAATTTAGATCCTAGATTAAAAGATCGTTTGCAACTTCCAAGAGATATTAACGGAGTTTTGGTAGAGAAGGTTAAGAGTAAAAGTAAAGCAGAAGAGGTTGGATTTAAAGAAGGAGATGTGATTATAGGTATAGGGCAAGATGAAATTAAAAATTTAAAAGATTTAGATCAAGCTTTAAAGCAAGTCAATAAAAAAGAATTTATGAAAATTTGGGTGTATAGAAACGGCTTTACTACTTTATTGGTGCTAAGATAATTTTACGAAAGGATTTTCCTTTCGTTATAAATTTTAGTTTAAAATTATATTTTAAGATTAATTAAAAGGAATATAATGACAAATATTCTTATGATAGAAGATGATTTAGAATTAGCTGAAATTACTGCTGAATACTTAGAAAAATTTGATATGAAAGTCGATATAGCTCATGAGCCTTATATAGGACTTTCAAAACTTGCTTTAAAAGAATATCAATTGATTATTTTAGATCTTTCTTTGCCAGGACTTGACGGACTTGAAGTGTGCGAGGAAATTCGTAAAAAGTATGATACTCCTATTATCATCTCAAGTGCTAGACATGATATTACAGATAAAGTCAATGCTTTAGAGCTTGGCGCGGATGATTATTTGCCAAAGCCTTATAATCCTAAAGAACTTCAAGCACGCATTAAAAGTCATTTAAGAAGGATTTCAAATACAAAAAGCACTCTTGCTAAAAGTGTTAAAGATCTTGTTTATGATCAATATAAACACACAATTTCAATGAAGGGGCAAGAACTCATTTTAACCAATGCTGAATTTGATATTTTAAGTTATTTGATCAAAAAAGAAGGTGGGGTTGTAAGTAGGGAAGAGCTTGTGTATAATTGTTCTTCTATCAGTGAAGATTCTAGTAATAAAAGTATAGATGTTATTATCAGCCGAATTCGTCAAAAAATGGGAGATGATCCAAAAACGCCAAAATATATACATTCTATCAGAGGGATAGGTTATAAATTAACTCAATGAATAAATCTTCGATTTTTTATACCATCACTTTTATTTTTATTTTTGCTGGAGTGAGTGTTGTTTTAGGGTTTTTATGGCTAATTGAATACGATCAGCAAAATTATACAAGAGAATTAAATACAAAATATTCTTTAATTGCTAACGCTAGACTTTTGTATTTTGCTGGAGTTATCAATGAAAAAGAATTTGAAGAGCAAACAAAAAATTATAATAAAATGCAGCAAATTGTAGAACCAAAGCAAATTCGTAAAATTCTTTTTAGTGGAGATGTTCTTGCTCGAGTTGAAGTTAATAATGGCCTAATAGAGATTATTTCTTATGACAATCAAGTTTATTTAAATATTATTTATGATGGAAAGATTAATCTTTATAAAGATCAAGATTATCAAACTTATAGATATTTTATTATAAAAGCGATTGCAGTAGCTGTTATTTGCATACTTATTTTGCTTTATATTTTTATTTTTAAAAAATTAAAACCTTTAAAAGCTTTGAAAAAACAAATTGATAAATTTGCAGAAGGAAGACTTAGTGATATTGAGGATGTTAGCACGGGAGTAGATGAAATTTCTCAAGTGAGTGAAGCTTTTTATCAAGCTATTTTGCAAATTCGAAAACTCAATCAATCACGCCAATTTTTTTTAAGAAATATTATGCATGAGTTAAAAACTCCAATTACAAAAGGACTTATCACTCTTGAAATGCTAGAGGATAATAAATATAAGGAAAGATTGGATGGCATATTTAATCGACTTGAAATTTTAATCAATGAATTTGCCGCGATAGAGCAGGTAACTTCAGGAGCCGCCTTCATCAATAGAAAAAAATACAATATTTTAGATGTTTTAGATGAAGCTAAAGAAATAGCAATGCGTGATGATAATAATATACGTATTTTTATGGGCGAAAGCTTTTTTGTTAATGTGGATTTTAAACTTTTTACAACAGCGATTAAAAATATGATCGATAATGGCATCAAACATTCTCAAGATGGTTTTGTGGAAATTTGCATTAAAGATAATTATATATGTTTTAAAAATTGTGGCCCTGAACTTAATAATACCTTAGAATATTACACTCAAGCTTTTACTCAAGGCACAAAGCAAAAATCAAGTTTTGGACTAGGGCTTTATATAGTTAATACGATTTTAGAAGCCCATGATATGAAACTTGATTATGATTATAAAGATGGAGTGAATCATTTTTATTTTATCGGTTTGGATAATATTATAGTAAAAGAATAATTTTTTTAAAAAAAATTGCAAAAAATCTTGACAAAGGCATTAATTTTAAATATAATTACATTTTTAAAACTTTGATATTCCGGATTAGCTCAGCGGTAGAGTAGTCGGCTGTTAACCGATTGGTCGTAGGTTCGAATCCTACATCCGGAGCCACTTTTTATTTAACCTAATTAATATTCTATTTATTTTTTTCTTTATGTGTTTTTAGCTTTTATTGATTATCAGTAATAAAACAATTATTTTAGATTATTTTAAAAAATTTTTTATTTTAAAGTTGGTTTTTGAGATTTTTAAATTTATAAACTAAGAATATTCTTTATAAAATTTTATAGATTGTTTGCAAATTTTACAAGTAAAATTATGCCTTTGTGATATTATTTCTTGATGAATATTACAAGGAACATCATGAAATTTACCTAAGCAATCACAAGTATAAAGATAAAACTGCGGAAGCTTGTTTTCTTTATCTTCTGCTTTAAAATCAACATCTTTATTATTATCTGTAGCTAATAAAGAATTCCTCCATTGTTTAACTTTCATATCTTCACATAATATATGCTCTAAAAGCCATTGTTTGGTGATTGTATAAAGTTTTTCCTTAAGATCGTTAGTTGATTTAATATTTTTAATTGCTTTTATCATATCTTGAATAATTATTTTGTGTATTTTACGATGCTCTTCCAAATTCGGATAATTAATTAGTTGCATATATTTTTCTTCATCGTTAAAATGATCTTTCATATAATTAAAAAATTCAGTTAAAAGATCTTTTATATCATTTCTGCTTACAGATTTTTCTGATATAGCTTCAACTTTTGCTGCAAGTTGAAAAAGTTTTTTATGCTGATCATCAATTTTAGCATTATTGACGCTATATTTCTTAATCCATTTTGGAAGCATTTTAATCCTAGTAATAAAAAATTATTTTTTTGTAATAAGTATTATAAAAAAATTTAAATAAAAATTTATTTAAAGAATTAATAAGCATTTTGTTATAATTAATATATGAAAGAGTTTAGAATTATTAGGAAAGATTTAAAATTATGGCAACAAAAATTTTGCTTTTAGAAGACGATTTAAGCTTAAGCGAAATTATAGAAGAATTTTTAAGCGATGAAGGATATGAAGTTAGTGTTTGCGCTGATGCCCAAGAAGCTTTAAATTTAGCCTATGAAAAGTATTTTGATTTGTGGATTTTAGATGTTAAAGTTCCATTAGGAGATGGTTTTTCCTTGCTTAAAGATTTACGCAGTTGCGGAAAAGAAACACCCGCTATTTTTATGACTTCCTTAAATACAGTAGATGATTTAAAAGAAGGCTTTAGTTCAGGTTGTGATGATTATATAAAAAAGCCTTTTGAATTAGCTGAACTTGCTATACGTATAAAAGCCTTGTTGAAAAGATCTTTTTTTCATAAGAATGAAGATTTTGAAGATTTGGGCAATGGTTTTAAATTTAATTTTACATCTCAAATTCTTTTTCATTTTGATAAACCCTTATCTTTACCAAGCAAGGAGATTAAACTTTTATCTTTATTGTTAAAAAATAAAAATATTTTTTTAAGTGCAGAAAAGATTTTTGAAGAACTTTGGGATTACAATGAAGAGCCAAGCGAACTTAGTTTAAGAGCTTATATTAAGAATTTAAGAAAATTATTAGGCAAAGAAAAAATTATCAATCAAAGAGGTCGAGGTTATCGTTATGAGTAAAAAAGTTATCAGGCAAATTTTACTCATTTATCTTACAACAACAGGTTTTTTCTTAGCTTTCTTTTTTGTCATTTGGTATCAAAAATTGTATGAAGAATTGGTGATTTTAAGGAGTGGTTCTTTAAGAGAAATTCATAGAAATATCGTGATTAATATTATCAATTCTCGCTTTACCCCGATCGCTACAAGTGCTAAAAATATAGCAGAAAGTTCAGGATTGAATTTTGCAATTTTTGACAACAATCATACGATTTTTAATAATCTAAATTTTGATTTTAGAAAAGCAAAAATTGAATTTAAAGGAAGGGGAATTTATGATGGAAAGGTATTTTTTATTTTTCCTATGAGTACGGATTTGTATTATTTGCAATACTCAAGAAATGAGGATTTAGCTCAAGAAAATGGCTTAAAGGTTTTAATTCAAGGAGAAGATGTTAGCAAGGAACTTTTTTGGATTAGAGTTAAGGTTTTTAGTTTTTCTTTTTTAGCTTTTTTTGTTTTAGGACTCATTGCTTATATATTAGTTAAAATTGCTTTAAGGCCTTTAGAGGATAAAATTACTGTTTTAAATCGATTTATCAAAGATTCTACACACGAGTTAAATACGCCCTTAAGTGTTATTTTAATGAGTATAGAGCAACTCGAACGGCAAAATTTAGATAACAATAAATTTAAGCGTATAAAAATTGCAGCAAAAAGTTTATCTCAAGTATATTCTGATTTGGTTTTTTATAATTTTCCTAATACTTTAGAAAGTGAAAAAGAAGAATTTAATCTCAAAAATTTACTTGAAGAAAGGATAGAATATTTTAAATTATTTTTTGAGCAAAAAAAGATCAATTTAAATCTTAAATTGGATAATGAAGTTATGATTTTTGCTACTAAAAATCAAATTTCAAAACTTTTAGATAATCTTTTAAGCAATGCCATTAAATACAATAAAAAAAATGGAACTATTTTTATAAAACTAAAAGATAATTTTTTAAGTATCGCTGATACGGGTTGTGGCATTTCAAAAGAGAATTTGAAATTTATTTTCGATCGCTATGCAAGATTTAACAAAGATCAAGGAGGTTTTGGCATAGGCTTATCTTTGGTAAAAAAGATTTGTCATGATAATAATATAAAGATTGTTTGTGAATCTATAGAGAATGAAGGAAGTGTTTTTAAATTAAGTTGGTGAAAATCAAGCCAGAAAGCTGACTTGATTTTAGCTTAGGTAGAAATTACATCATTCCACCCATGCCTCCCATTCCACCCATGCCACTCATATCAGGCATAGCAGGTTTGTCTTCTTTAATTTCGCTGATGGTTGCTTCAGTCGTTAAAAGCATACTTGCTACAGATACTGCATTAAGTAAAGCAACTCTTTCTACTTTAACAGGATCGATAATACCAGAAGCAAACATATCTACATATTCACCTTTAGCAGCATCAAAACCTGTATTTTCATCTTTTGTATTTTCTACAGTATTAACAACAACGCCTGCATCAAAACCAGCATTTTCAGCAATTTGTCTTAAAGGTGCTCTTAAAGCTCTTTCTACTATTGCTGCTCCAATAGCTTCATCGCCTTTAAGATCTAGTTTGATTTTTGATTTTGCTTTAATAAGTGCAGCGCCACCACCAATTACTATACCTTCTTCAACAGCAGCTTTTGTTGCGCTTAAAGCATCATCAACGCGGTCTTTTTTCTCTTTCATTTCAGTTTCAGTTGCAGCTCCAACTTTGATTAAAGCTACGCCACCGCTTAATTTTGCAAGTCTTTCTTGTAATTTTTCTTTATCATAATCACTTGTTGTTTCAGCGATTTGAGCTTTGATTTGATTGATTCTTGCATCAATATTTGCTTTTTCACCTACACCATTTACGATAGTTGTATTATCTTTATCGATAATCACGCTTGAAGCTTGTCCTAGATCTTCTAAAGTTGCACTTTCTAAAGTTCTTCCAAGCTCTTCAGAAATCACTTCTCCGCCTGTTAAAATAGCAATATCTTCAAGCATAGCTTTTCTTCTATCGCCAAAACCAGGTGCTTTTACAGCTGAAATATTTAAAACACCTCTTAATTTATTTACAACTAAAGTTGCAAGTGCTTCACCTTCAATATCTTCAGCGACGATTAAAAGAGGTTTGCCTGTTTTTTGAATTTGCTCTAAAATTGGCAATAAATCTTTTAAGCTTGATATTTTTTTATCATAAAGTAAAATATAAGGATTTGAAAGTTCTACCAACATTTTATCTGCATTTGTGATAAAATAAGGGCTTAAATATCCTCTATCAAATTGCATACCTTCAACAACATTTAATTCATCATTAATTGACTTAGCTTCTTCAACAGTTATTACGCCGTCTTTGCCTACTTTTTCCATAGCATCAGCAATTAAATTTCCGATTTTTTCATCAGAATTTGCTGAAATAGTAGCAACTTGAGCTATTTCTTTTTTATCTTTAACTTCACGAGAAAGTTTTTTAAGTTCAGCTACGATAGCTTCACAAGCTTTATCCATACCGCGTTTAACTTCGATAGGATTAGCTCCTGCTGTGATATTTCTTAAGCCTTCTTTGAAAATAGCATGAGCTAAAACAGTTGCCGTTGTTGTTCCATCACCTGCTTGATCAGCTGTTTTGCTCGCAACTTCTCTTACTAAAGAAGCACCCATATTTTCTAAAGAATCTTTTAATTCAACTTCTTTAGCAACACTAACACCGTCTTTTGTGATTGTTGGAGCACCAAAGCTTTTTTGGATTAAAACATTGCGACCTCTTGGCCCCATAGTTACTTTTACAGCGTCATTTAATTTTTTAACGCCCTCATAAAGTTTATTTCTTGCTTCATCTGAAAAAATAATTTCTTTTGCCATCGTTAATCCTTTTTTAAATTATTTTAAAATTCCTAAAATATCATCTATATTTAGTACTAGATACTCATCATTGTCAAGTTTAATTTCAGTTCCACCGTATTTGGAAAACATAATTTTATCACCACTTGATATATCACTTATTTCTTTACTTACTGCAATTACCTCTCCCATTAGTGGTTTTTCTTTAGCATTATCTGGTATAATTATACCTGAAGATGTTGTTTTAGTTTCTTCTACGCGTTTGATTAAAACACGTTTTCCTAAAGGTTGAAAATTCATTTTGTCCATCCTTATATAATATTGATTTCTAGCACTCTTTAATTTAGAGTGATAAAATCATACTATAAAAAATGAATTTTGTCAATACTTTTAGTAAAAATATTTATATAACTTTAGTTAAATTGACTAAAGTTTTTTTATAAATTAACTTATAAGGATAAAAAAATGAAAAAAATTTTCTATACAATACTTGCTTTAATTGCGGTGCTTATAATAGCTTCTTATGTGATATTATTTACAGGCTTTGGTAATGGTATCGTTGCTAATATAGCTCAAAATAAGATCAAAGAAAGTTCTGGACTTGATGTAAATATTACGCGTTTTAAACTTCGTTTTTCTAGTGTTGATCTTCAGCTTAGTTTGGCCAATATGGTTAATCTTGATTTGTATGGAAAATTAAATCTTTTTAAATTAGGTTTTGATCTTGATTATATCGTTAAATTAAATAAAAATTATGCTCAAAATTTAGGTTTAAATTTAAAAGAAAATTTAGCTTTTGGAGGGAAAATTCAAGGAAAAGCAAGCGATTTTACCGCTAATGGTAAGGGTTATTTGTTTGGATCTGATATTTTATTAAATGCACGCATTTATGATTATTCTCCTATTGCTTTAAATTTAAGTGCTCAAGATATGCAAATTTCAGAATTGTTAGGGCTTTTTGGTCGAGCAAATTTAGCAAAAGGAACTTTAGATATAGCAAGTAAAATCAGTGCAAAAGATTTAAAACCTGATGGGAATATTATAATAAAACTTGATAATAGTTATATAAACTATGCCATGATTAAAAAAGAATTCGGATTAGACTTGCCTGAAAATTCAAATTTAAAAGCTCAAATTTTGGCAAATATAAAAGACGATAAAATTTATGCTATAAGTAAGGTTTATAATGATTATTTAAATTTGCAAACTCAAAAAACTTTATATAATTTATCTAATAATACTCTTTTTACTGATTTTGATTTAAAAATTCCTAGTCTGGCTAAACTTGAAAAACTGACAAAAACAAAATTAAATGGTAATTTACAAACCATAGGAGACTTAAGTTTGGCGAACAATTCCTTACAAACTTTGAATACCAATGTTATAGGATTGGGCGGTGAAATTAAGGCCGGTTTTAAAAACAATCAATTACTCGCTCAAATTGATAATGCAGATTTAGGAAAAATTTTAGCCATTGCTGGGTATGGCAGCTTGATTAATGGTAGTTTGAATGCTAATTTAAGCAGCATAGGGCTTGATTTTGCAAATTTTAACGCTGAAGCAAAAGTCAATAATGCAAAAATAAACACCGAGGAGCTTAAAAAAATCGCCCATATAGAACTTCCAAATACAAGTTTTAGTTTTAATGCAAAAGCGGTTGGTAAAAATAGCAATATTGCTTACAATGCAATTTTGGCTTCTAATTTATTAAATATCAAAAAATTATCTGGAACTTATAATCTAAAAAATAAAGAACTCAATACAGATTTAAATTCTTTTATCGATGATTTATCCCAATTTAGTGCTATTGCAGGACAAAAACTACAAGGTAATGCAGAGTTAAACGCAAAAGCTCATCTTATAGGATCTAAGATAAAAAATTTAAGCGCGGATGCAAATATTGCTAATGGAATTATAAAAGCAAATTCTAATGGTGAGAAATTGGATTTAGATATTAATAAACTTGATCTTTCAAAGCTTTTGGTGATTGTAGGCATGCCAAATTATGCAAATGGAGATATTAATGCAAAAGCACATTTGGATAATGTTGATTTTAAAAATTTAAATGGTAATTTGAATTTAAAAGTCAAGGGTATTTTAAATTCTGTAATTTTAAGTAAAATTTTAAATAAAAAATTTCCAAATAATGTAAATTATGATCTAAATTCAAATATAGTTTTAAAAAATAATATCGCTCAATTTGACAATGCTTTAAATTCTACCTTGGCTAATCTTACACATTTAAAAGGCAGTTTTGATATCAATAAAATGAATTTAAAATCTAATTTTGTTTTAGACGTTAATGATTTTTCTAAATTAGGATTTTTGCTAGATAGAAAACTTAAAGGTTCTGCGAGTTTTAATGGTGATGTTAGCTATGATAAAACTTTAAATTTTAATATCATGAGTAAAAATTTATTCAACGGAGCTTTAAACGCAATTTTAAAAGATAATATTATTAATGCTGATTTAAACAATGTAGATTTGGATACTTTAACTCAAGGAATAGGTGTTATGGATGTTTATCAAGGCAAGGCTAATGTAAAAGCAAATTATGATATATCAAATGAGAAAGGTGAGGTTAATTTAGATATTAAAGAAGGAAAACTTAAACAAAATGCAATTACTACGGCGTTAAAAGTTTTAACTTTTAAAGATTTTACTCAAAAAGTTTTTCATACAGCAAACGCAAAAGCATTAATCAATAAAGAAAATATAAAGCTGAATTTAAATATGCAAGCTGATAATGCTAGTATTCTTATAAATTCAGGAGAGCTTAATTCAAAAAGTGGTTCTTTAAATCTTCCTTTTAATGCTAAAATCGATAAGGTTGATTTTAAAGGAAATATTACAGGAACGACTGATAATCCTAAAATAAAATTAGATGCAAGCAGTGTTGTTGATTCTGTAAAAAATATATTTGGTGTAAAAAACAAAGATGCTACGGATAAAAATAAAAAAGTGGATAAAGCAATTAATAAGATAATAAACAAGATATTTTAAGGAAATTTAATGTTTAACGGTCTTATAAGAGAAATTGCACAGGTTGCATCTTATCAGAATAATATTTTAAGATTAAAAGCGCATTATAAACCGAATTTAGGAGATAGTATAGCCGTTAATGGGGCTTGTTTAAGTGTAACAAAAATTCATCATGATGGTTTTGAGGTTGAGCTTTCTCATGAAAGTCGTTTGCATATAGCGGTACAAAATTTAAAAGAAAATGTCCATATAGAGCCGGCTTTAAGGTTTGGAGATAGAATCGATGGACATTTAATGCAAGGACATATTGATTTTATAGGAACACTAGAAAAAATTCATCAAGATGAAAATGGGGTGGATTTTTTTATTTCCTTACCTAAAGATGCGATGAAATTTGTTGCCTCTAAGGGTAGTATAGGGATTGATGGGGTGAGTTTGACTGTGAATGAGGTTTTTGAAAATCAGATCAGATTGACTATTATTCCTATTACTTTTAGAGAAACTCTTTTTAAAGGATATAAGGTAGGTAGAAAAATCAATATCGAAACTGATTTACTTGCTAGATATATACACGCACAACTAAAAAACGCTAAGGAAATATCATGGAAAGAAATAGACAAAATTTCTTATCTTTATTAGACAATGAAAAAGTAAGTGTTTTTTGTGCTTATGATCAAGATTATAATATTTTTAGAGCTAACTCTTTTAAGCAAAATTTATTTTCTCATTTAGGTTTTGAGGGTATTTTAGAATGTGTTTTTATGGATCAAATTCATTCTGATTTGGTACAAAATTATGATACAAATTTAAAAGATCTAACCTGTGATGGTTTAATCACTAAGAAAATAAATACCGCACTTTGTGTTTTAAGTGCTGATTGCTTACCTTTGTTATTGTATCATGAAGATGGCATTATAGCGGCTTTACATTCTGGTAGAAAAGGAAGTTTTGAAAATATTTTAAAAAAATGTGTAGATAAGATTATTTTAGAAAATCCAAATTTAGATAAAACTAAATTTCATCTTTTTATTATGCCAAGTATTTGTTGGAAAAATTATGAAATTAGTGGAGATATTTTAAATTTTGCAAAGCAAAATTTTAAAGATTTTTTATTAGATAATCGGTTAGATTTGAAATCTTTAGTCAAATTTCAAGCTAAAAATTTAAATATAAATCATATTTTAGACTCTGAAATTTGTAGCTTTGAAAACAAAGATTTTTTTTCTTATCGTAGAAATAAAACACAAAAACGTTTTGTGAGTGTGATTTATTTAAGGGATTGATTTAATGTATGAAAAAAAAGATTTAAGGGTTTTAAAGATCATTCAAAAGGCTAGAGAATTTGGTGATTTGGATCTATGTAATGAAATTTTAGTTCATCAGCTTGTTAATTCAGTTTTTAATGAAATAGAGTCTAAAGAAAAAGAAGAGCTGATCGCTCTTTTAAATTCTTTAATAGAAGCTAAAGACAAGGCTTTGCTTAGCAATTAATTTAATTCTATATAATTTTCAAAATCTTCTTCTTTTGGAGGATTTGGTTGATGATTGTTTAAAGCCTCTTGAACAGTTTTTTCATATTGGGCTATAGTGTTTTCAAATTCCTCTTTTTGTTTTCCTTTTAATTCAGACTTGGCAATTTTTACAACTGATGCTGGATTAATGGCTTTGTTATTAAGATATACTCCAAAATGTAAATGAGGGCCTGTACTCATTCCTGTTGATCCTACATAGGCAATGATTTGTCCTTGATTGACTCTTTGACCTGTTTTTATTTTAGCAAAACGACTTAAATGTGCATATAAAGTTGTATATCCTCCTTCATGTTTTACCTGCACTACGTTTCCATATCCTCCTTTTGTTCCAACAAAAATAATCGTTCCTTTGCCAGCGCTTTTAACAGGTGTGCCAGTAGGTGCAGCATAATCTATACCAAGATGTGCGCGGTAACGTTTAAGTATAGGATGATATCTTGCAGTACTAAAAGGAGAAGAAATTCTTATATAATTAACAGGTTTTGTCAGTAAAAAATTATCTAATTCTCTACCTTGTCGATCATAAAAAGTATCATTGTAGGAGAAAACTTCTTGGATATTTTTATTAATTTCCACCGTGGCCATTTTAATTGTAATATCCCCCCATAGTTTTCCCATACGTCTTTTTTGCTCATAATAAAGCGTTATTTCATCTCCTTTTTGGATATTTCTAAAATTAATCCCTTTAAAAGCTCGAACCATTGCACGAGCTAAAGTGCTACTTCCACTTTCTTCATAAACATCTTGATAGGCTGAATTTTTAATGGTTAGATGTAAAATTCTATTGTCAATTTGATAAATAATTGGAGTAAAGGTTAGTACATATTGATTATTTTCATTTTTATAAATATGAATTTGCAAATCATCGCTTATCGGGATTAAAACTTGCTCTATATTGTTATTATCGTCTTTTAAAATTTGATATCTTGTTTTATAAAGTATATCAGAAGCAAGCTCTTGATCTTCTTTATCAAGTCCATAATAAAGCGACATCGGAATAGAATTTCGTTGTAAAAATTTAAGTAAAGTATCTCCATTATCCCAAGTTAATTCTTCAACGCTTAAGGCGGCAAAACTTTGGATAACAAATATAAATAAAAGTAAAATTTTTCTCATAAAAAACCTTGATTTTTATAGATTTGAAAATTTAAAATCTATATTTTACTTTATTTTTCTTACAATTGCTTAACAAAAAAGGAATATAATAATACAAAATTATTTTTATAAGGAGTAAAGTTTGCTTAGATTTATAGCACTTTTTCTAACATTAAATCTCACTTTATTTGCCGCAAATTTCGACTTAAAACCTTTTAAAACCGAGCTTTTAAAAGTGGATGATATCTATGGCTATATTAAAGATAGTCCAGAAATTCAAATCAATTCTAGTGGCGTTGTATTACAGCAATTTAAAAATTCTAAAAGCATTATTGCTAGAGCAAGTGTGATCGCTAAAGAAAATGGTCTTGCAAAATTAGAATTTAGTGTTTTTTCAGATTTGAAACAAGAAGCTTTGCCATTACCAAATGTTTTACCTAAAAGTGGCGATGAGGTGGTTTTAAATTTTCTTTATGATAGAGGGGTGATTGTTGCTCCAGATGAAAAAACTTATAATGATTTGGTGTCAGATTTTCCTCAAATTTATTTTACCCATATAGATATCTTTGGAGCACAATTGATTAGAAGTTCTACCGTTGCGCCAAAGCGTAGTGATTTTAGAAAATTTTGTGCGGATAATGCGGTGGGTATTTTAATTTTTGCCTTAGAAGATAAAGCTAAAATCATTGATTGTCAAAATTTCAATGAACTTTATGAATTTCCTATTGAAAAAGCATCTAGTGTGCAAATTCCTTTTTATTCTCGCGTAAGTGGATATAGGACTAATTTTTTTGATTTTAATGCACAAGAGATGAGTGATTATTACCGTTATTATAATGCTTTAATTGATTTTTCTAAGGTTTTAGCGGATTAATGAAAGAAGAATTTAAGCAATATTTTATCAAGCTTTTAGGCAAAGAAAATGCCTATTTTGATCAAATGCACAAAATTGCTTATAGTTATGATGCAACTAAAAATCATTATCTACCCGATGGTGTGCTTTTTCCAAGAAATGAAGAAGATATTTCCGATATTTTAAAATTTTGCAATGATAGAGATATCATCATAGTCCCACGCGGTGCTGGAACCGGTATGAGTGGGGGTTCTTTGGCTGTTAATGGTGGTTTAATTTTAGCCTTTGAAAAGCATATGAATAAAATTTTAGAAATCGATTTGGATAATTTAGTCGCCGTTGTTCAACCAGGCGTTATAAATATGCATTTACAAAAAGAAATTGCTAAATACGGACTTTTTTATCCGCCTGATCCTGCTAGTATGGAGCATTCAAGTTTAGGTGGTAATGTCAGTGAAAATGCCGGTGGAATGCGTGCAACAAAATATGGAATTACAAAAGATTATGTTTTAGCTTTAAGAGCGGTTTTGCCTAATGGAGAGATAATTTCTGCAGGCAAACGGACTGTAAAAGATGTTGCAGGTTATAATTTAGCTGGAATTTTAATCGCTAGTGAGGGTTCTTTAGCAGTGTTTAGTGAGCTGACATTAAAATTAGCTGCTTTGCCTAAATTTAAAAAAACAGCCATGGGAATTTTTCCAAATGTAAAAAGTGCTATGAATGCTGTTTTTAAAACTCTAGCAAGTGGGGTAACACCTGCTTCAATGGAATTTTTAGATAATCTTAGCATTTGTGCAGTGGAGACTAAATTTAATATAGGATTGCCTATAAAAGCTGGAGCGATTTTGGTTGTTGAGGTGGATGGCAATATTGAGGCGTCTATCGATGAGGATTTGAAAATAATAAAGCATTATTTTTTAGAAGAAAATGCAAGTGAATTTAAGATCGCTAGAGATGAAAAAGAGGCTAAAGATATATGGTTTGCTAGAAAAAATTGCTCTCAAAGTATTGCCATGTATGGAAAATTAAAACTAAATGAAGATATTACCGTTCCGCGATCAAAACTTCCTGATTTATTAGAAGGCATTGCTGAAATTTCAAAAAAATATAGTTTTAAAATTCCTTGTTTTGGTCACGCAGGTGATGGCAATGTGCATACTAATATTATGGTTGAAGATAAAAACGATCAAGAGCAGGTTAAAAAAGGATATTTGGCTGTAGAAGAGCTTTTTAAACTCACGATCAAACTCGGTGGGACTTTAAGCGGGGAACATGGTATAGGAATTTCAAAGGCGTCTTTTATGAATTTGGCATTTTCTGATGCTGAAATGAATTTAATGAGAAATATAAAAAAAGCCTTTGATCCAAATAACATACTTAACCCTTTTAAAATGGGACTTTAAAGGAATGAAAATTTGAAAAGAATTTTTAATATTTTATTGAGTATTCGTGATAAAGAAATTTTAAATTATGCTGCTGCGCTTAGTTTTTATACTATATTATCTTTAATTCCGATTTTATTTATATGTTTTTCTGTTTTTACTCAAATTTCAAGTTTTAAAATGTATTATGAAAAAGCTAAGCGTGTTATTTTTGCTTTTTTAATTCCTGCTCAACAAGATATAGTGGCTACTTATTTAGATACTTTTTTAAAAAATAGTGTTAATCTAGGCATAGTGGGTCTTATAGCGATGACTTTTACTTCCTTAGCGTTTTTTTCTGGTTATGATTTTGTTATCAATCGTATCACTAAAAGCGAACCTAAAGGAATTTGGCAAAGCATTAGTTCTTATTGGACTTTATTGACTCTCGTTCCTTTGGGACTCGGGCTTAGTTTTTATATTTCTGGTTTTATTCAGCAAACTTTGGATGATTATAAAATAGGATTTAATTTTTTTGAAATTCTACCCTTTGTGATTGTTTGGGGTTTGTTTTTTATATCTTATTCAAGTTCTGTGCATAAAAGTTCTTTAAAAAGTTTATTTCTTGTGTCCTTTAGTGCAAGTGCTATTTGGTATATCGGAAAGAATTTATTTGTTTATTATGTAGTTTATAATAAAACCTATGCAAGTGTTTATGGATCTTTTTCCACTATACTTTTTTTCTTTATTTGGATTTATATTTCTTGGATAATTTACCTTTTTGGACTTAAGGTTTATTTTTTTCTAAATCACAATGATAATGAAGGGAAGAAGGTTAGAAAAAATACAAAAAAGAGCTAATAATTTAAAACGAATCGACAAAAGCGAAGCTCCAAGATAACTGATAAAAATCCAAAACGGAATTTGAACATTGTTTGCATAAATTTTAAAATCAAAAAATTCTTTCAATGCAAAATCAAATAGATCTCCAATTCCAATAAAATGTAAAATCAAACTTAAGGGATAAAATATTACAAAGATAGCGCTTAAAAATATGGATAAAATTTGTTGATAACTAATCAATGGAAAGAAATAAATAACGGGTAAAGTCATAGCAAAAAAAGTCCATATATTTAAAAAAAGTACATTGAAAAAAGCGTTAAAAGATTTTGAAAAATGATGTAAATATAAAAAAATATAAAAAACTCCCATGATGGAAAATAAAAACCCCACGCTAAATAAAAGCTTAGGATAACAACAAATACAAATAAAAACACTAGTAAAAAGTGTGAAAAAATTAAGCACTTTGATATTTTTACAAATAAGATAAAATCCAAAAATAGCCATAGTTAAAGAACGCACATAAGAAGGAACAAAGCCTATAAGATAGGTATAAGAAAAAAGCAAAATAAAAATTAAAATACTTAAATCAAAACGCAGATTTCTATAAGGAAAATATTTTTTTTGAAAAAAGCTATAAATTGGAGTTAGGATAAAAAATATCAAACTAAAAATAAGACCGATATGATATCCGCTAATGGCGATTAAATGAGCAATTCCATAATAATTAACATCATTTCTTAAATCTTTAGATATAGGCAATGCAAAAAATAAAGCCCCGTAAAATTCGCGAATTTTTTCATTTGTATGTTGATTTAAAAAATAAGAAATAATAGCATTTTGTTCTTTTATTTTTAGCTTTTCAAGATCATAACTAGGCACATAAAAAATTTGACTAAGATAATCTTTAAAAGTGACATTTTCAGTAATGATTTTTAAATTTAAAAGTTGATTATTGCTTAAATTTAGATCTTTAAAACTTGTCGTGTAAAAAGTAAAATCTTTTGTTTGTATTTTTAAAATCCAATATTTTTTATTCTTTTTGTTGTATTTTGTATAATTTTGCAAAAGAATAGCGTTTTCTATGAGATAGTGTTTATTTTTTTTAAACAATGAAAAATTGTAATATTGTAAAGCTATGTTGAAAGCAAAAATAATGATTCCAAACAAAAATATATAGCGAAATTCTTTAAAATGATTAAAAAAAGAATTGCGCCAAAGCATTATTTTTTGGAAAATTTAGCCAAATAAAACCAAATAATTCCAGCTAATGCTAATAAAAAAAGAGGAGCGATATAAGGATATTTTCCTAATTGAGTAAAGATTTCTTCTATAATATGACCAAAAATATATGCTGCTAAACCTAAGATGATTGACCAAATCAAACTTGCAAAAGCGTTAATGAATGCAAATTTTGTAAAATTATATTTTGCTATTCCAGCCGCTACAGGTATGAAAGTTTTTAATCCATAAATAAATTTTTGCACGATAAGTAAAATCGTGCCGTATTGTTTGATTTTCATTGTTGCTAGTGCAAGTTTGCGTCGATGGTTTTTAAAATAGGGCATGATGTCTTTTTTGTAATATTTTCCAAGTATAAATAATAAAGTAGAACCTAAGGTATTTCCTAAAAAAGCTAGAAAAATACATAGGCCAATTTCCATTTTTCCTTGAGAGCAAAGTATTCCAGCGGCTAAAATTCCAACCATACCGCCACCTAAAGAATAAAAAAACAGGACTATATAGCCATATTGGATCAAGGTATCAACCATATCTTGCATTATAAGTCCTTATTTGGCGTATTCTATAGATCTTAATTCCCGTATGACATTAACTTTAATTTCTCCAGGATATTGCATTTTTTCTTGAATTTCATTAGCAATTTCTTTAGCCAGTAAAGCACTTTCATCATCATTGATCAATCTTGCATTAGCAATGACGCGAATTTCTCTACCTGCATTGATAGCATAAGCATTTTTAATCCCATCTTTACTTTTAGCGATATCTTCTAGTTCTGTGACTCTTTTTAAGAAGGCTTCTAAGACTTCTCGTCTTGCACCAGGTCTTGCTGCGCTTAAGGTATCAGCCGCACACACAGCAGCTGCTTCGATGCTTGTTGTTTCTTCATGTCCGTGATGGGCATAAATCGCATTGATCACCACAGGATGTTCTTGATAACGCTTACAAAGCTCTCCACCTAAATCAACGTGTGAGCCTTCATAATCATGCGTTAAAGCTTTTCCAATATCGTGTAAAATTCCAGCCCTTCTAGCTAAATTTTCATCACCCCCGCATTCAGCCGCAATAATTCCTGCTAAATGAGCGACTTCTAAAGAATGTGCCAAAGCATTTTGTCCATAACTTGCACGATATTTAAGTTTTCCAATTAATTTAACAATCTCTGGATGAACTTTACTTAATCCCAAATCCATAACGATGGTTTGACCTTCTTCTAAAATAGCATTGTCAAATTCTTGGCACACTTTATCATGAACTTCTTCTATACGTGCAGGTTGAATTCTTCCATCTTGAACAAGCAATTCTATCACCTTTGTGGCAATAGCACGACGATAAAGATTAAAGCAGCTTACTATGATGGCTCCAGGTGTATCATCGATAATAATATCAACCCCTAAAACCATTTCTAAAGTTTTTACATTACGTCCTTCTTTGCCTATGATGCGTCCTTTTAACTCATCACTTTTGATATTGATCACATTGATAAGTCTTTCAGCGGCAAATTCTCCTGCAAAACGCGAAGTCGCTTGAGCTAGGATATAATTAGCTCTTCTTTTGGCTTCATTTTTGGCTTCTTCTTCATATTTTCTTACTATGTGTGCGATTTGGCTGCGTGAAGTTTCTTCAACTTTTTTAAGGATAATTTCACGTGCTTCATCTTGGGTTAGTCCTGCAGAACATTCTAAAATATTAAGCAAATCATGAAGTTTTGACTCATATTGAGTTTTTACTTTTTCAGCATCTAGGTGCAAATCTTGAATTTGTCTTTTAGTATGCGTGAGTTTTTCTTCATTTTCTTTTATTTTTTCTTCTTGAATTTGAAGTTTTTGTTCTTTTTTGGATAACTCATCAAATTTTTGATTATAGTCTCTTTGAATTTTATGAATTTTATCTTCATATTTTTTCTTTGCTTCAAGTTCTGCATTGAGTATAGAATTTTTAGCATCTTTAAGAGTAAGCTCAGCTTCGTGCTCTATAGCTCTTGCTCTTGCTTTAGCTTGCTCAACAAAAATTTCATATTTAGCATCGTTAATTTTTTTAACAATTAGGTATCCGATTGCGATGCCTATTATAGCGGATACAAATGCGATTATCGACTCTATCATTTTTTCTTTCTTTCCTATAATATTTTCTATAAGGATTGATATAAAATTCACCCATAATATCATGTTCTTGAGTGATTTCTTTCTCACTCAAAGCATGGATACTTTGAGTAAAAATTATATTAGGTTTATAATGTAAATTTGAGAAAAATCTATCATAAAAACCTTGCCCATGTCCTATTCTTTTTAAATTTTTATCTATCCCAATAACAGGGATAATAGCTAGATCAATTTTAGCTTCTAAAAAAGAATTCATAGGCTCTAATATTCCAAACCTTTTTTTAACAAAAGGTAGCCTTAATTTTACAATTTTTAAACTTTTATCTTGCATAAATGGAACAAAAAGTATGCATTTTTTACTAAGCAAATGACGAAATTTAACCAAATTTGGCTCATAAGCTAAAGGAATAAAAATAAGGATTCTTTTTGCCTTTAATTTTTTAATGATATGAAAGCATTCTTGAAATATTTGAAAATCTTGTTTAAAATATAAATTTGGATGGCGTTTTAATTTAGTTTTTTGCAAAGCTCTAAAATGGATTTTTTGCATCATATGCCTTTTTAAAAACTTATTATCTTAGTTGTGTTATAATTTTACCATTTTTTAAATGAGAATAAGGAAATAAAAGATTATGAAAAAAATATTTTTATTGACTTTGATGATTTGTTTTTTTGTAGCCTGTAGCAACGATAAACAAAAAGATAAGGATGAAAATGCAAGTGTAAATATAGAAGCAAATTTGGAACAAGGCGAAGATGTGAATTTCGATATCCATTTGATTGATGGAAATTCGATTTCGGTTCAAAAAAGCAATGAAAAAATCACTTTTAATACCGATAAGGCAACTTTATTTGTGTTTTTTACTACATGGTGCACCCCTTGTGTCGCAGAAATTCCTTATTTGAATAATCTTCAAAATAAATACAAAGATCAAATCAATATAGTAGGTGTTTTACTCGAAGATAAAAGCGATGAAGATATCAAGGCATTTAAAGATAAAAATAAGATTGTATATGAAATAGCTAATGGAGAAAATAATTATCTTTTAGCAAAATCATTAGGCGGTGTTAATGGCATTCCTACCATGTTTTTATATGATAAATATTCTAAATTAATCAATGAATATTTAGGTCTTATTCCTCAAGAAATGTTGGAAATTGATATTCAAAAGGCTGTATTTTAATGTTTGATTTTATAAAAAAAGGACTTTCAAAAACCCTTGAAGGAATTATTGGTATTAAGGGTGATAATAAAAAAATAACTAAAGATTTACTTGAGGAAATTTTATTAGAATCTGATGTAAGTTATGAAATCGTTGAAGAAATTATTTATTATTTACCGCCTAGCAATGAGGTTAAAAAAGAAGATTTAAAACGAGTGATGAGTTCTTATTTTCTTTATGATAAACCTGAAATTGTAAATTCTAAGCCTTTTGTGGAATTGATTTTAGGGGTTAATGGGGCAGGAAAAACAACAACTATTGCTAAACTTGCTCATCTTTATAAAAATAGACAACAAAAAGTGATATTAGGTGCTTGCGATACCTTTAGAGCGGGTGCGATTGAACAATTACGCCTTTGGTCTGAAAAAATTGGAGTGGATATCGTGCTTACTAGCCAAGGACACGATCCTTCAGCGGTTGCATTTGATACGATCAGTAAAGCCAAGGCTAAAAATTTTGATCAAGTTATCATAGATACGGCAGGTCGTTTGCAAAATCAAAAAAATTTAGCTAATGAGCTTGAAAAAATTGTAAGAATTTCAAACAAAGCTTTAGAAGGGGCTCCTCATAGAAAAATTTTAGTTCTTGATGGTACTCAAGGAAATGCGGGAATTTTACAAGCTAAAGCTTTTAATGAAATTGTTAAACTTGATGGAGTTATCATTACCAAACTAGATGGCACAGCTAAAGGCGGAGCACTTTTGGGTATAGCAAGAGAGCTTGAACTTCCTATTTTATATATAGGAGTGGGCGAAAAAATGGAAGATTTGATTGAATTTAATCCGGATAATTTTTTAGATATTTTATTAGAGGGCGTTTTTGAGTAAATGGCCAAAAATAAAATTCTTTTTGAATGCCAAGCTTGTGGAAATCAACAAAGTAAATGGTTGGGAAAATGTCCAGAATGCGGAGCTTGGGATAGCTTTGTAGAGTTAAAAACTGAACAAATTCAAGTCTTAAAAGAAATTGCTAAAGCAAGTTCAAAAGCTAGTGAAGCTGTATGTATTGAAGATGTAGAGCTTGAACATTTTTCAAGATCAAGTACAGGAGATGATGAGCTTGATTTAGTTTTAGGCGGAGGATTGGTTGAGGGATCTTTGATTCTTATTGGTGGAAGTCCTGGTGTTGGCAAATCAACACTTTTGTTAAAAATTGCTTCAAATTTAGCCAAAAAAGGTAAAAAAGTTCTTTATGTAAGTGGTGAAGAAAGCAAAGCACAGATTAAACTAAGGGCAGATAGACTTGAGGCAAATGCTTCAAATTTATTTTTATTGACTGAATTATGCCTTGAAAATATCTTAGAAGAATTACATAAAAAAGATTATGAAATTTTAATCATTGATTCCATACAAACTTTATATTCTAATAAAATTTCTTCCGCAGCAGGAAGCATTACTCAGGTGCGTGAGATCACTTTTGAACTTATGAGAGTGAGCAAGGCTTTTAATATAAGTACTTTTATTATAGGGCATATTACCAAAGAGGGATCTATAGCAGGTCCTAGAGTTTTAGAACATATGGTGGATGTGGTGCTTTATTTTGAAGGCGATGCAACAAAAGAAATCAGGCTTTTAAGAGGCTTTAAAAATCGTTTTGGTGGGACAAGCGAAGTGGGAATTTTTGAAATGACTTCTAAGGGTTTAGTGAGTGCAAAAGATCTCGCAAATCGTTTTTTTACTCGCGGAAGAGCTATTTCAGGAAGTGCATTAGGTGTAGTGATGGAAGGATCTCGTGCCTTAGTTTTGGAAGTGCAAGCTCTAGTTTGTGAAAGTGCTTATCCAAAACGCAGTGCTACAGGCTATGAAAAAAATCGTCTCGATATGCTTTTGGCTTTACTTGAAAGAAAGCTTGAAATTCCATTAGGGCATTATGATGTGTTTGTAAATATCAGCGGTGGCGTTAGGGTAAGTGAAACTGCAGCTGATTTGGCTGTGGTTGCGGCTATAATTTCGAGTTTTAAAAATCGTCCTTTAAGTAAAGATAGCGTTTTTATCGGAGAGCTTAGTTTAAATGGTGAAATTAGAGAAGTATTTAGCCTTGATACTCGTTTAAAAGAAGCAAAAATGCAAAAATTTAAAAATGCTATTATTCCTTCAAAACCTATTGAAGATGTGGGTTTAAAATGTTTTGTGGCTAAGGAACTTAGTCAAGTATTAGAATGGATGTGAAATAAAATATTATCAATTTTTAATGTTTTATCATTCTCTAAAAAAAACTATAATTAAAATAAAATAGTGTGATTAAAGTATTTTATAAAGAATCAAAATGAAATATTATCAAATTAATGTACAATGATAAATATGAAATATACAAAAAAGGAAAACAAATGACTAAAGAAAAATTCATCTCCTATGAAGAAGTTCAAGCAAATCCTATGCTTAAATGGTTTTTTTATGAAGAATGTAGTGTCAAAGATAAATATTATCAAGAATGGCAAGAATTTGTTAAAAAAACAGATTTAAATACTATCTATGTTATAAGAGATCCAAAAGGTAGAGATATTTATGACTTATATCCATACGAAAGACCTGATATGGCTTCTCACTTATTTGGTGGCCACGAATTATATGATCATGAATTTAAGGATAGAAAATGCTAAGGGATACTAGTAAAGATGAAGCGTATTTTACTGAAGAAATAATAAAATGCGAAGAAGAGATTGAAGAACGTAAAAGATGGCTTTTAGAACTTCCTTTAGAAGATCCAAGAAGAAAAAATTATCTTTTTTATATAGAAGATAGAAAATTTCATAACGCTATGGA
>NZ_JACHTP010000003.1:0-98291 GCF_020135855.1 Campylobacter sp. B0100352/1 | reverse complement strand
TCGATTTTTCTAAAAAATAATAATCTTTCAATAACACACCAAAGTGCTATAAAAGCCATTATTCCTAAAATTAAAAAAATGATTAAATCAATATAATTTCTTAAAAATTCCATATATAAATCCCATTAAATATTTGTTAAAACCGCACGATTATACTACAAGAAAAATAAAACTATAATTAATAGTAATTATCATAATTTTTAAAAATTTGCACCCTAAAAAATGAATGTTTTAAGATATAATAAATTTTAAATAATAAATTTCTAAGGAAAAAAGTATGCAGCAAAACCATAATTTTACTTCTTTTGTGCTTTTAAGCGATGATGAATTTGACTTTTTAAAATTGCAAAATTTGCTTAAAAATGAATTTGATATCTTGATTCCAGATGAGGATTTTAATCAAGATGGAGTTATTTTTTATCATAAAAATATGCTTGTGACCCTAAGTTTGATTAAAAATCCTATACCCAATGAAGAAGCTGAGTATTATGCGAATTTTAATTTTATGTGGAAAGATGCTTTAAAAGAGACAAAAAAGCACAAAGCCCATCTTTTGGTTGCTGTGCTAAGTCAAAGTGAAAGCAAGCTCGAACAAGCTAAACTTTTTACTCAAGTTTCATCCGCATGTTTGCAAGATAAAAATGCTTTAGGATTTTATACTGGCGGGGTTGTTTTAGAACCTAAATTTTATATAGAAAATGCCAACATGTTAAAAGAAAATCGTTTGCCAGTTTATAATTGGGTTTATGTAAGTGTATATCCTTATAAAAATGGAGTTAATGCTTATACTTATGGACTAAGAAATTTTAATCGTTTGGAATTTGAGGTTTATGAAAGTAAAATGGATGAAAAGGAATTGTTTTTTTCTTTGTATGATATTATTTTACATATTTTAACTTACGATATCGAATTAAAAGATTTAGATACTTTGAAATTTGAAGATGGCAAAAACATCAGTTTTTCAAAAAGTAAAGGAGTGAGTGTTGAAGGAGATAGTCTGAAAATAAATTTTTAGACTTCACATTAACTTCACAAAAATTAGATTTAATTCTTGCAACCAAAACAAAAAAAGGAGAAAAAATGAAAATAAAATTAGGTTTAGCGGCTTTATTAGGAGCTACAGTGCTTTTAGCTAAAGATATTATTGTTCCTGCTAATACTCTTCCAAAAAATGCGCAAGAATTTATTGCTACAAATTTTAAAAATGCTCAAATTGCTTTAGTTAAAAAAGATATTGATTCTTTTGATGTAACTTTAAATAATGGGACAGAGATAGATTTTATGATCAATGGGGAATGGAAAGAAGTGGATGGAAAATATCAGGCATTGCCTAACAGTATTTTGCCAAACATTATGTCTAAGATAAGCACTTCATTAAACGCACAAATTTTAGAGGTGAGTAAAGAAGTGAATGGATATAAATTTGAATTAAATAATTATATGAAAATATATACAGATGCTCAAGGCAATATCTTAGGGCAAAAAATGGATCATTAATTATAAAGTGTTAAAAAATAATTAAAATATTTGATTTTTTTCAAATATTTTAATTAAAACCAAAAGAATATTTTTATATACTTTAATATAATACTTTGATCATCTTAAAATTCTACTGATTTATTAATTTTTAATTAATAAAATATTTCGTAAAAATTAATTATATAATAAAAATATCTGTAATATTTACAAAAATCTGATATAATGATTCACTTATTTTATCGTTAAAAAAAAGGAAAAACAGATGAATACTTCTAACAATACATGGACCAGCCACGATATAAGGTGGGTGTTATCTCTTTTTGGAACAGCAATTGGCGCAGGTGTCCTTTTGCTACCTATAAGTGCAGGACTTGGTGGATTGATTCCCTTGCTAGTTATACTTGTTTTAGCTTTTCCTATGACTTATTTAGCTCATAGAAATCTATGTCGTTTTGTTCTTTCAAGTTCTAATCCAAAAGATGATATTACTTTTGTTGCAGAAAGTTATTTTGGTAAAGGCGGTGGATTTTTAATCACTGTATTGTATTTTTTTGCTATTTTGCCTATTTTGCTTGTTTATAGTGCAAATCTTACAACGACTTTGATTGAATTTTTAATCAATCAGTTTCATTATGATGCAGCAACACTTCATGGGGCTCGTATATGGATAAGCTTTTTAGTTGTAGGTGCTTTAGTTCTTGTTTCAATTTTTGGTGAAGGTGTGGTTACTAGAGCTATGAGTTTTCTTGTTTTCCCTTTCATTATATTTTTATTTATCCTTTCGTTGCTTTTAATTCCTCAATGGAATACAGCTTTATTTACAAATATAGATTTTTCAGTATTTCAAACAAGTAATTTTTGGGTGACTTTATGGCTTGTAATTCCTGTTATGGTATTTAGTTTTAACCATTCTCCTATTATTTCATCTTTAGCGTGTTTTTGCAAAAAAGAATATGGCGATGATGCAGAGTTTCGTGCTAGAAGAATTATTTCTTCAGCGGTAGTTTTAATGGTTTTTGTGGTTATGTTTTTTATTTTTTCTTGTGCTTTGACTTTTACTCCTGCAGAATTTGCTTCTGCAAAAGCTCAAAATGTTAATATTTTAACTTTTATCGCAAATAAATTCCCTCAAGTAGCTGTTTTAACCTATGTTGGGCCTATTGTTGCTCTTGTTGCGATCAGTAAAAGTTTCTTAGGACATTATCTTGGTTCTCAAGAAGGTTTAAATGGTATTTTATACAAGGCAAGTAATGGAAAAATTCAAGGTAAATTAGCTCAAACTTTAACAGCGATTATCACTTTTGCTATTGCTTGGTATGTGGCTTATGAAAATCCAAGTGTTATAGGTATTATCGAGACTATAGGTGGTCCTGTTTTAGCGATATTGCTTTTCTTAATGCCAATTTATTGCATTTATCGTTTTGATATTTTGGCAAAATTCCGTAGTAAAGCTTTAGATATTTTTATTGCTATTATGGGAATAGTAGCAATTTCAGCTGTTGTACATAATCTTATTTTAGAATATTTTGTAAAGTAGGATATGATGAGTAATTTAAGTATTTTTAAAATAGGGGTAGGTCCTTCATCTTCACATACCTTAGGACCTATGCTTGCTGGAAATTTATTTTGTAAAAAGATTGCGAAAAGACTTGATGAAATAACTAAAATTCAAGTTACTCTTTATGGTTCTTTGTCTTTAACTGGCAAAGGACACTTAAGTGATAAGGCTGTAATTTGGGGCTTAAATGGCTTAGAAGCTAAAAATTTAAGCGCCTCTATACAAGAAGAAGCCAATAAAAACGCTTTAGAAAAAGGTAAAATCAATCTATGTGGAGAAAAAGAATTAAATTTCAATTATGAAAGAGATTTGATTTTTTCTAAAGATTTTTTACCTTTGCATGAAAATGGAATGCAAATTAAAGCTTTTAATGAAAAAGATGAACTTGTTGATGAAGAAACTTATTATTCTGTAGGAGGTGGTTTTGTTTTAACTGCTGCAGAATTAGAAAAAAGAAATAAAAATTCAGGTCAAAACTTATCAAGTAAAAATGAAATAGAGCTTAATAGTGCTAAAGAAGTTCTTGAATTTTGCGAGAAAAATAATTGGAATTTAGCAGAGCTTTCTTATCAATATGAATTGCAATTTCATACAAAAGAAGAGATTAGGTCTTATTGCCTTGAAATTTGGGAAGTGATGCAAGAAGTTTATTATAATGGAATTCATCCTACCGAAGAGTATTTGCCTGGAAAGCTTAATTTAAAACGCAGAGCTAAAGGCTTACATGAGCGTATTTCTATGACAGCTGATCCTATGGGAATAATTGATTTCATTTCATTATATGCACTTGCAGTTGCAGAAGAAAATGCAAGTGGTGCTAGAGTAGTTACAGCTCCTACGAATGGGGCTTGTGCAGTTGTTCCTGCTGTTATGCTTTATCTTAAAAATCACACTGTAGGTTTTAATGATGATCAAGCTGTAAATTTCTTATTAGCAGCTATGTTAATTGGTTCATTGTATAAGAAAAATGCAAGTATTAGCGGAGCTGAAGCTGGATGTCAAGCTGAAATTGGTAGTGCAAGTTCTATGGCTGCTGCCGCAATGGCTACGGTTTTGGGTGCTAATGCCTTCAAAGCTTGCAATGCTGCTGAAGTAGCAATGGAACATCATTTAGGTTTAACTTGCGATCCTGTTGCGGGACTTGTCCAAATTCCTTGTATTGAAAGAAATGCTTTTGGAGCGATTAAAGCTATTAGTGCGGCAAGAATGGCTATGACTCGACAATCAACCCCTAAAGTTGGTCTTGATGAAGTGATAGAGACGATGTATGAAACTGGTAAAGATATGAATTATAAATACAAAGAAACTTCTTTGGGTGGTCTTGCTACAAATTTAAAAACTGTATGTTAAAGCATTATGCTTTAACATTTTTTCTTTTTTTTAAAAATTCTCTTATTTCTTCTTTTGAAAATTTTTTTAATAAATTGATATGTTTAAAAAGTAGATTAGTGCTAATAGAACTTGCGATTAATACTATAATACATAAGATTAGAAAAAACAAATCGGTTAAGTTAAATTGCATCAAAAATAAACTAGCAAAAAACAAACTTCCAAAAAATAAAAAAGATAAAAGCACACTTTGTTTTGTTTGAATTTCTCCGAGATTGTCTGAATTTTGGGTTAAATTTTTAAAAAATATGATTTTTCTACCAATATTTAAAATAAGAATTTCATCATTTTCCTTAAAAACTTGCTCTTTTATTCCTTGATAGATAAAAGTTTCCCCATTTGGATTAAGTTCATCTTTGTAAGATTTTAAAATATAATCTTTTAAAATAATATTTTTAATATCACTTTTCTTTTCAATTTTGAAGAAATTAAAATCATAATTTACGCGAAAAATTTTATTCAGATTCATAAATGCCATAGGTATCATTTCCTAAAAAATTTTTATAAAGAGGTTTTAAATTTAAAGGTATTGTAACATTTTTTTGATCATTTAAAATGGAACTTTGAAAAATTAAAAATAAATCCATTTCATTTTTAAAACTTTTTAAAAAATTTTCTCCTCCTTCATACATTAAAAATCTAGCTTTTTCTGGAATTTGAGTATAAATTTGGCGATTTGGAATTTGAAATAAAGGGATATTATGATCAAAATTTTCTAGTTTTTCATGGCTTAAAATGCAAAGATCGGGCGCCTTTCCTTGACAAAGTCTTGCATCTAAAGTCGGTTTATCTTTTCTTATGGTTTGACCACCTACTACCAAAAGATCTATGATTGATCGAATTTTATGAGCATAAGTTCTGCTTAATTCATTGCTAACGATTTTTCCTAAAGCTGATCCATTCATAGAAAGGGCTAATTTGAAAAGTTTAAATTGCCCTTTTTGCCATTTTAAAAAAGGTTTTAAAAGATCTTTTCCCTCTTTTTCGAGTATGCCAAATTCTACCTCTATACTTTGTTTTCTTAAAAAATCTCCCCCGCCTTTTGCGATATCATTTTCATCTTTAACACTGATAAAAATTTTTTTAAAACCAAGTTCGCTAAAAAGCTTTGCGCAAGGAGGGGTTTTTCCTTGATGAGAGCAAGGTTCTAAGGTAACAAAAGCGATAGCTTCTTTAAATATATTTTGATGATTTTTACAAATAAAATCATGCAAGGTATTAGCTTCTTTAGGCATTGAAATTTCAGGCTTTAATCTTTTAAAAGCATGAGCAATTGCATTGAGTTCTGCGTGTGCTAAACCTGCTTTTTCATGTGCTTTTATGGCTAATATTTTTTCATTTTTATCTAAAATCACACAGCCTACTGCAGGATTAGGATAGGTTAAAAATTGATATTTCCAAGCCTCGTTTAAGGCTAATTGCATGTAAAATTCTTTCATTGTTTCCATTAAAATTCTTTTTAGAGGATTATATAATATTATTATGTTTTTGTATAGGGTGGTATTTAAGAAGTTAGTGGCCGGGAGAAAGGGATTCGAACCCCTGGAGGTGTTACCCTCAACGGTTTTCAAGACCGCCGCTTTCGACCACTCAGCCATCTCCCGATTATGATTTTGTGCCTTTTTTGGAGGCGACATCCGGATTCGAACCGGAGATCAAGGCTTTGCAGGCCCATGCCTTACCGCTTGGCTATGTCGCCCTGATAAAATTAGAAAGTGGTGCCCGAGGCCGGACTTGAACCGGCACGGAAGAAAAATTCCGAGGGATTTTAAGTCCCTTGTGTCTACCAATTCCACCACCCGGGCGGGTGATATGGAGCGGGAAACGAGATTCGAACTCGCGACCCCAACCTTGGCAAGGTTGTGCTCTACCCCTGAGCTATTCCCGCAAAGTTTAAAGATGAAATTCTAGCAAAATAAACTTAAAATGAGTTTATTTTGCTATTTACATATAAATAATGCTGTAGCGCTTAAGCTTTGTTCTGTATTTTTAACAACAGGCAAAGATAATTGCATATCATTGGATTTTGCAGCAAAAAATCTTGGTGATATATTTGCATTTAAATTTGTATCTAGGGTTTTTAATGTGCAAGTTTTATTTAAATCTTTAGAGTAAATTGTTTCATAAGAATAGGCCTTTTGTAAAAGTTGGCTATAAAGTTCTTCTTTATTTTCTTGTAAAAGTTTTTTTGAAAATTTAGGTTCTAAAGAAGGTATAGAAACTCCCACAAAAGAACTTTTTTTAACTATAGTATTTAAATCATTTAAAAAATGGTTGAAATTTTCAAGATCATTTTCTTTGATAACGCATTCTAAATTTGCATTTAATTTTTGTCCTTTTATGGTTTGTATGCCATCTTTGTAAGAAAAATTAGGTTCTAAAGAAAAACTTCCCCCGCTGCAAAAATTATCTTTTTGGGTACGTTGTATGATTTGATTAAAAGTATCTGAAATTTGTTTTTTTTCATCGTCGCTTAGGGTGACTTTGCTATCAAGATTTTCATTAGCCCAAAAGTTAATATTTGTATAGAATTCATCAGGTTTTAAATGAGTGCTAATTTCTATATTTCTTGAAAAATTTAAAGCTTGATTTGAATGTTTTTTATCTAAAAATTCAACATTAAAAACCACTCCAGCTACAAAAAGTAAAAGACATAAAAATCCTACACCTAAACCTTTAAAAAAAGCCAACATATTTTCCCCTTTTTAAGAATCGATTTTGTTTATTTTATCAAAAAAAATCTAAAATTTTTGATATACTTTGATTTATGCAAAAACAAACCATTGACAAACTTCAAAAAAAATTACTTCTTTGGTATGAAGATAAGGGGCGAAAAGATCTACCTTGGCGGAATTTACAAAGTACTCATTGCGATGATAGCTTGAAACAAATTGATAGAGCTTATGGGGTTTATATCAGTGAAATTATGCTTCAGCAAACTCAGGTAAAATCTGTTTTAGAAAGATTTTATTTTCCATTTTTACAAAAATTTCCTACTTTGCAAAGTTTAGCTAGTGCTAATGAAGATGAGCTTTTAAAGGCTTGGCAAGGACTTGGTTATTACACTCGTGCTAGAAATTTAAAAAAAGCAGCTTTAGAATGTATGGAGAAATTTGGTGGTATTTTGCCCAAAGAGCTTGAGAAATTAAAAAGCTTAAGCGGTATAGGCGCTTATACAGCAGGTGCAATTGCTTGTTTTGCTTATGATCAAAAGGTGGCTTTTGTTGATGGCAATATACGCCGTGTGCTTTCTCGCCTTTTTGCTTTAAAAAATGCGAACATGAAAGAACTTGAATCAAAAGCATATAAAATCCTAAATTTAAATGATGCTTTTAATCATAATCAAGCTTTGCTTGATATAGGTGCCTTGGTTTGTTTGCCAAAAAATCCAAAATGTGGAGTTTGCCCTTTGTATGATTTTTGCAAGGCCAAATTTAACCCACATTCTTATCCTGAAAATAAGAAAATTCTTTATGAAAAATTAAATTTAGCACTTATTTTTTATATTTATAAAGATCAAATTGCTGTTAAAAAAAGTCAAGAAAAGCTTTATAAGGGCATGTATAATTTTCCTTTATTTAAGCAAAATGAATTTAAAAAGCAAAAAAATATGATGTTTTTAGGAGAGTTTAAACATAGTTATACTAAATATAAAATCAATATTAAAGTGTATCATCAAATTTTAAAAATTAAAACTAAAGATTATGAATTTAAAGAAATTAAAGAACTAAAATCTATCCCATTATCAATACTTTCTTTAAAAGCTCTAAATTTACTTAAGTTCTGATTTTTTAGGTAAGCATAAAGTGGCTATAAGCATAATGATTATAAAAATAGTTATATAGATAAAAAAGCCATTTTCCATACCTGCATTTTTAAATTGTAAAGCTATCCAAGGTGCAGATCCTCCAAAAACAGCATTTGAAATAGCATAACCTAGACCTGTTCCTAAAGCTCTTATATGCTCAGGAAAAAGTTTAGCTTTAAAAATTCCAGCGACTGAAGTATAAAAACTTAAAATAATAAATAATAATACTACCAAGATAAATACCAAATAAGAACTATTTTGTGCATTTTTAGTGATCAATGCAAAAATAGGATAAATTCCTACAAGGGCTAAAATACAAAATATAATTAAAGAATTCTTATGCCCTATTTTATCTCCTAGATAACCAAAAATAGGTTGGATAATCATAAGTATAAATAAAGCACCTAAAAAAAGATTATTAACAAGTATTTTATCCATACCCGCATTTTCTATAAAGGTTTTCGTATAAGTAGTGATAGTATAAAAAGTTAAAGAACCTCCAGAAGTTATTGCAAGCACTATTAAAAAAGGTTTCCAAGATTTACATAATGCTTTTAAAGTTCCACGATCTTCATTTTGATGAAGTTTGGTGGCGCTTTCATTTATCATCCTTCTTGAAAAAAATGAACCAAGTGCTAAAATTCCACCTATGATAAAAAGTATTCTCCAAGCATATTCCTTCATATCATCAATACTAAAAAATAAAAACATTATACTAATACTCATAACCGCTAGAAGTTGTCCGCCTATTAGAGTTACATATTGAAAAGAAGAGTAAAAACCGCGTTTTCCTTCTACGGCGAGTTCTGAAAGATAAGTTGCTGCTATACCATATTCTCCGCCTACGCTAAGACCTTGTATAAGTCTTGCCATTAAAAGCAAGATAATAGCAAGATTACCAACTATATTTTTGCTTGGTAGGGCTGCTATCATAAAAGAACCTAAAGCCATTAAAACTACAGATATTATCATAGATTTTTTACGACCCATCTTGTCAGCTAAAGAGCCAAAGATCCAAGAGCCTATAGGGCGCATAAAAAATCCTGCGGCAAAAACTCCAAAAGCATTAATTTGTTGGATTGTAGGATTATCTGATGTTGAAAAAGTGTGAGCAAAATATGTTGCTGTAAAAGCATAGATATAAAAATCAAACCATTCTACTAGATTTCCACTGCTTGCTGCCATGATAGAGCGAATTTTATGAGTAGATTTTTGCATACAAGTCCTTAATATTGCAAGTTTTTATTTTAAGTGTAGCATGATTTTTTTTAATACTTTAAAATACCTAAGTAAAGGAATAAAAAAATAAGAATTTTTATAAATAATGTTACTATTTTACTTGAAAATTGGTAAAATAACTGTTTTTGGATAAAAGAATGAAATTTAAAAAAATTTATATAGAATTAAGCGATATTTGTGGTTTAAAATGTGATTTTTGCCCTTCACAAAAAGCAATGCGAAAAATTATGTCTAAAGAAAATTTTATCACTTTAGCAAAGCAAATTCATAATCAATCTAAGCTTTTTACTCTACATCTTTTAGGCGATCCTTTACTTTTGCCGGATTTAAAGAGTTATTTAGACATTGCTAAAGATTATGATATGAAACTTGAGATTACTACAAGCGGTTTTTATTTTGATGTTAAAAATCGTGATTTATTATTAAATTATGAAAATATCCGTCAGATTAATATTTCTTTGATGGCTTTTTTAAGCCAAAGTAAGTTTTCTTTAAAGCAATATTTTGATCCTATTTTAACATTTTGCAAAGAACATATAAGGTGCCAAAAAACAAGCTTTATTAATCTTAGGCTTTGGAATTTAGATACTGATTTTAAAGCACCTAAAGAAAATTTTATCATTTATGAATTTTTATCTAAAGAATTTCAAAAAGATATTGATTTTGCTTTGGCAAAAAATTATTTAGCAAGGCACATTATCCTTCATCAAAATAAGCTTTTTAAGTGGCCAAATTTGGATGATACGCCTTTATATTTTCATGGAAAATGTTACGCCTTAAAAGATCAAATTGGAATTTTGAGTGATGGAACTTTAGTTCCTTGTTGTTTGGATGCTAAAGGGGATATAAATTTGGGCAATGTTTTTAAAGATGGTTTTGAAAATCTTTTAAATTCTAAGCGTTTAACATCGATGAAAAAAGCTTTTGAGGAAAATAAACGCATCGAAAAGCTTTGTCAAAGTTGTGAATTTTTTAAGACAAGACTGTTTTAATTTCCGCTTTAAATTCTTTAATTCTATCTATAATTTTAGGACTTAAACGTAATAATAAATATGTATTTTTATAAGTATAGATTCGATTTTTTTTAACTGCTTTGGTATTTTTTAATAAAGAGCTGTTATTTAGTAGATTTTTATCAGTTGCATTGATTCCAAATATAAGTAAATCAGGATTTTGCTTTAGTATATATTCTTCTGATATTATTGGACGTGTTATGTTGCTTTTCGGACTTAAATTTTTTATTCCGATAAGTTTTAAAATATCAGCAATTAAAGAATTATCACTAAAAGCCATTAAAGGATTGCTAGAATAAAGATAAATTGCACTTTTATTTAAAGGATTTTTCTCTAAATTTTTTAGTTCATCTTCGAATTTTTTTAAAATTTTCTCCCCTTCTTTTTCTTTTTGTGTTATTTTTGCAAGAATTTTTATGTTATCTTTTATATCATTAAGATGCTGCGTTTTAAAAATCATAGTTTTAATGCCAAAATTATCAAGTTTTTGTTTTAAGTTAAGAGAATAAGAACTTAAAATTACCAAAGTTGGATCAAGAGAAATAATTTTTTCAACTGATGGATTTGTAAATGTTCCAACACTTGTAATTTTAGAAGTTTTTTCTTTTGGATAAATATCTGAATGCGTTAAAGAGACAATGCCTATGATTTGATCATCCGCTTTTAACATAAAAAGCGTTTCAATACTTGCTGGATCAAGAGAAATAATACGTTCTTTTGCTTGGAGTGTTATTATAAATACGAAACATAAGATTAGTACTTTTTTCATTTTACTTCCTTTAAAGCTAAAATATAAGGTTTTGAATTTTCATAAATAATTTTGCAGTTTAAATTATAAATTTCTTTTAAAATTTCTTTTTTTAAAAGTTCCTTAGTGTTGCCAAAATATCTCACCTTGCCTTTTTTTAAAAAAAGTAATTTGTTGCAAAAAAGTGATGCAAGGTTTAGATCATGAAGTACCGCTATAATAGTAATTTTTTGTTCTTGAATTAAATTTTCACAAAAACTTAGAATTTCAATAGCATGGTTTAAATCAAGTGCTGATGTAGGTTCGTCCAAAAATAGAATTTTTGGTTGCTTGAGTAAAGCTCTAGCTAATAATATTTTTTGAAATTCTCCTCCGCTTAAAGATAATATATCTCTGTGTAATAATTCGTCTATTTTTATCATTTGAGCTAATTCTTGAATTTCTAATATATCTTTTTTTGAGTATGTATTAAAAGAATTTTTTAAATGAATAAATTTACTCATTAAAAGCACATCTAAAACTTTTAATGGCGTTTTAAGTTCTGAATTTTGAGGAACAAAGCCACAAATTTTAGCAAATTCTTTAAGTTGAAAATCTTTAATATTTTTATTGAAAAGTATTATTTCACCACTTTTGGGAGTTAAATTTTTGAGCATAATTTTTAAAAGAGTACTTTTACCCGATCCATTAGGACCTAAAATTCCTATAAATGTTTGACTTTCAATATTTATATTAATATTTTCTAGCAGTATTTTTTTATTATAGGAAAAATTTAAATTTTTTATTTCAAGCATTATAATAACCTTTTAGCTTTCAAAGTTAGATATAAAAATATTGGTGATCCAATAAAAGCGGTTAAAATTCCTATAGGAATTTGTATAGGTGCTATAACTGTCCTAGCTAGAGTATCACAAATAAGCAAAAAAATACCTCCAAAAACTGTACAAAAAGGTATTATTAAAATATTATTATAATTTTTAAATAGAATTCTTACTCCATGAGGAATAATAAGACCTACAAAGCCAATTAATCCTGTAAAAGATATAGCAAAAGATACAGATAGGGAAGAAATTATAAGTAAATTAATTTTAAGTTTTTTTGCATCCACTCCTAAATTTCTAGCTTCATCATCACCACTTAAAATAATATTAAGTTCATTTCTGTGTATATAAAAATATAACAAAGATAAAAATAGCGGAGGTATTAAAATAACAACTTCATACCAAGAAGCTGACCCAATGTTTCCCATTAACCAAGCAACTATTTTAAAAGAATCTTCCCCTATAAGGTAGGTAAAAAATGAAGTAAAGGCTCCTAAAAAAGATGAAGTCGCTATTCCTATGATAAGCAAAGTAGCCATAGAAGATTTTGAGGAAATTTTAAAGATTGCCAAGGTAAAAAAAGCAGAGCAAAAAAATCCCAAAATTCCATAAAAATAATCTGGCAATTTTAATAGATAAGCTAGGACTGCACCAAAAGTTGCTGCTGAAGCTATACCTATAATATAGGGATCAGCTATAGGATTTGAAAAGACATTTTGAGTTATAGCTCCACTACTTGCTAAAAGCATTCCAATTAAAATAGCCATTATAATTCTTGGTAAACGTCCATCAATTATAATTTGACGCAAAATTTCATTTTCTGAAATAAGATGAGAAAAAAGTTGAGTAGGACTTAAATTTTCATCTCCTAAGCAAAGAGAGATAAAGATAACTCCTAAATAAATAATAAAAATAATTATAGCCCAAATAAAATTTTTAAAAAACATATTTTAACTCTAAATAATAATTTCTACCACTTCCTGATAAATATTCGTCATTGAGGCTGTCTTGATAGGTGTAGTATTGCTTGTTAAAAAGATTTCTGATTCCGCTAGAAATTTGTAATTTTTTATAATAATAGCTTAAACCAATATCTGTTAAAGCATAATCTTTTATCCAAATGTTTTTGCTCATTTTTCCGGTTTTTTCATCTATCGTTCCACCATCTTTAGCACGAGAATAATAAGTTAGATCCAAAAAGGTACTAAAATTTGAATTGATAGCGTATTCTACACCGAGACTAGCTTTGATTTTTGAGACATAAGGAATTCTTTTTCCTTTGTTAATCCCTTTTGAAATTTTAGCATCTATATAGGCTATGCTTTGTCTAAATATAAGCGCATCATCTAAAAAGCTTTGATCGAAATTTAATTCCGCGCCAATACGATGAGTTTGGTCGATATTGTAATATTTCCAAAAAGCACCTGCCTCAGAATGTGGATTTCCAAGATATGAAATTTCATCCTTGCTTAAGGTGTAAAATAAAGTTAAATTAAATCCATAAAAATCCCACCAAAGATCATTGATTCCTAGTTCAAAGGTATTAAAAATTTCAGAATTTAAATCTGAAGAATAATATTTTTGTGTTTTTTGATCTTTATTGACAAATTGTGCCGGTGAAGGAGATATAAAGCCTCTTTCATATTTAAGGTATAAACTTCCTGTGTTTGAGTATTTAAAATTTGGAGTGATTTCAAAGGCAAAATTATTGCCTTGATTTTCAGTATTAAAGGTTTCAGTATTATTTTTTTGTATTTGAGTAATAAGCATTTTGCTTGTATAGTTTCTATTTGTTTTATAAAAACTGCGTTCATATCTTAACCCACTAGAAATGCTGAAAATATCATTAAATTCATGAGAATCAAGTGCAAATAAAGAATGGCTTTGCTTTTTCATGTCCATAAGAGTTGTCATGGTGTGATTGATTGAAAATTTAGGCATATTTACATCATAATGGATAATGCTTGTTCTTTTAGCATCATGATTAGCAAATTCATAACCAAAGATAAGATAAGAATTGTCTTTATAGTTGTATCTGCTTTTAAGATTTATCCCTGTAAAGGTATCTTCAAAACTACTTCCATTTTGATATACAGGCAAGGTTATACCCATAACAGTCATCATGGAAACATCTTTGAGATAATTGATTTTTTGATTTTGCCAGAAAGTTTCTAGATCAAATTCCCAAGTATCATCAAGATAGTACTGATAATCTAGAGTGATTTCAGGTCTATTGATAGAGGTGATATTTTCTCCATTGCCTTTTTGTTTAGGATTGTCTTCAATTTGTGCTTTTGTTAAATATCCACTTCCTGTATTTTTGCTTTTAAAATAATTATAACCAAAAATCAAATTGCTTTGCTCATTAGGGTTGATATAGGTTTTAGTGTTTATAAAATAGCCTTTTTCATTATAACCATCTTGATAACCATCTTGATTAAAGCCTTCCATATTAAAACTAAAGGCTAGATTTTCGTTGATTTTTTTGGCCGCATTGATTTCTAAATTGCCACCTAATTTGTGTCGATTGTATCCATTTCCTTTTATAGCTATAGAAAATAAATCTTCTTTTTGTTTTTTTGTGATGATATTGATCGCACCTCCGCGAGTACCATTTCCATAAAGTACAGAGCCTCCACCTGGGATAATTTCTATACGTTCAACATTATCAAGATTGATACTATTTAGCGGAGTTACTCCATGAGAATTATCAAGCATGTTAATTGATTTTCCATCGATCATGACTTTAACAGCGACATTGGATTTATCGCCTTGACCTCGCATGTCAATATTTCTTCCTAGTCCAAAATTAACAAAATTAATTTCAGCCATTCTTTCTAAAGCTTGTTCTATGGAGCTAAAACCTTTTTTTTGCAAATCGGAGCTGTTGATAACGATGACATTTCTTAAACTATTATCAAAATCTTGCTTACTTGCAGAAACAACGATTTCATCCAATTTAACCTTATCTTCTTCGTTGTTTTCTTGTGCATTAATATCAATGAGTAAAAAATTGATCAGGATAAAGAATTTTATCAACGTTATTTTTTTATGCAAGATTAACTCCTTAAGAGATTAAATAATGATAATGTATATCATAATATAAAGTGATAAATTTATCGTTTATTGTCTTAAAAATAAATAAAATTTTTGATTTTAAAAATATTAGGTTAGTCCTTAAGATTTATTTAATTTGATAATTGATATCATTTTAAAATTAAAATTTTTAATAAAAGGAATAAAAATGAATCTAGAAAGCATTATTTCTCACATGAATGAACATCACCGATCAAATTTAGTCGATCTTTGTAAAAAATTTGGAGGTGTAAAAGAAGTTAAAGATGTGAAATTAAGTCATGTTGATTTTGAGGGTTTGGATATCATTTATAACGATGATGAAACTTTGCGCATTGAATTCCCTAAAAAAGCGAATGAAGAGACTTTAAAAGATACGATTATTTCTCTTTGTATGAGTGCAAAAACCGAGCAGGATTTTAGTGGGGTGGCTAAGGAAATTGAAGAATTTAAATCAAGTTTTAATTCTGTATGTTTAGCGACTTTAAGTGAAAATAATGAAGTTGTTTGCTCTTATGCACCTTTTGTAGCGACTGATTTGGGGAATTATATTTATATCAGTGAAGTGAGTGAGCATTTTAACAATATCAAAGCAAATCCAAGCAATATAGAAATAATGTTTTTAGAGGATGAAAGCAAAGCTGCTTCTGTGATACTTCGCAAAAGGTTGCGTTATAGGGTGGATGCAAATTTTATAGAAAGAGGGGAGCAATTTGATAAAATTTATGATGAATTTGAAAGACAAACAGGTGCAGAAGGCGGAATAAAAACTATAAGAAAAATGCTTGATTTTCATTTGGTTAAACTTGAATTCAAAAAAGGAAGATTTGTTAAAGGTTTTGGACAAGCTTATGATATCAATCAAGGCGAAATCAGCTTTGCAGGAGCTAATGGAAATCCACATAAATTTCCACACAAACACTAAAAAAAAGAGCAAAATTATAAATTTTGCTCTTGCAAAGACTCAGCTTGATAATGGGCGATTAAAGGTTCGATAATTTCATCAAAAAGTCCATCTTGCATGATAGAGTCTAAACGATATAAGGTTAAATTTATACGATGATCACTGATACGATTTTGAGGAAAATTGTAAGTGCGTATGCGTTCACTTCTATCTCCACTTCCCACTTGAGATTTTCTTGCTTCGCTTTCTTGGGCTAAACGTTCGTTTTCTTGCATTTCGAAAAGTCTAGCTTTTAGAACTTTCATAGCACTTTCTTTGTTTTTATGCTGACTTTTTCCATCTTGATTGACCACAACTATACCAGTAGGGATATGAGTGATACGAACGGCCGAATCGGTAGTATTAACACTTTGTCCGCCATGACCTGAAGAACGCATTACATCGATTTTTAGATCATTAGGATTGATTTGTATTTCGATATCATCTACTTCTGGCATAACAGCAACCGTAATTGCAGAAGTATGTACCCTTCCTTGAGATTCTGTTTGAGGAACTCTTTGAACTCTATGAGTTCCGCCTTCGTATTTTAGTCTAGAATAAGCCCCTATGCCTTTAACTAGCATTATGATTTCTTTAAAACCTCCAACGCTTCCTTCGCTTGAACTGACTATTTCTAATTTGTAATTACGATTTTCTGCGTATCTTGAATAGGCTTTTACAAGATCGCCAACAAATAAAGAAGCCTCATCTCCACCAGTGCCCGCACGAATTTCTAAAAAGATATTTCTTTCATCATTTGGATCTTTAGGTAAGAGTAAAATTTTAAGTTCTTCTTCAAGTTTTGGTTTAGATTCTTCTAGAATTTTTAGTTCTTCTTTAGCTAGTTCTCCAAGTTCGCTATCATTAAGCAAAGCTTTGTTTTCTTCTATACTTTCTAAAGTTTTTAAATATTCTTTAGCCTTTAAAACAATAGGTTCTAAATTCTTTTGTTCTTTCGAGAGAGAAGTCATCTTTTCGATATCATTAATGATATCAGAGCTACTAAGAAGAGAATTTAACTCTTCATAGCGTTTTAAAAAAGGGTCTAGTTTATCAGCTAACATTAAAAATAAAATTATGCAATTTTATTAACTAAAAGAGCTAAGCGGCTTACACGGCGTGAAGCAGTTTGTTTTTTAAGAAAACCGCGACTAACCATAGCATGAATGCTTTTATTAGCTATTTTGAAAGCCTCATTTGCAGCGTTTTTATCATTTTTAGCAGCTGCTTCTCTTACAGCTTTTGTGATATTTTTAAGTCTTGTTCTATAAAATCTATTTCTTTCTGTTTTTTTAATAGTCTGTCTCGCTCTTTTTTCAGCAGATTTATGGTTTGCCATTAAATATTCCTTTTTTGAAATTTTAAGGGTTAATTATATAAGAATAAAATTTAAAATTTCATTAATTTAAGAAAAATTTCAAAATAAATCTATTAATTTTTTATCCCAAAATAAAAGATCAAATTTGATTAAAATTCCATAGATTACAGCGCTTAAAAGTCCAGCAAATAAACCCGCTGCCATATCATCTAGCATCACTCCTAAGCCACCCTTAACTTTTTTATCAATCTTTCCTATAATAGAAGGTTTAGTGATGTCAAACAAGCGAAAAAATACAAAAGCCATGATGAAATTTAATAAAGAATTTGATGCATTAGCTGCTATAGCACAAGCTAAAAAAACTCCCGCAACTTCATCAATTACTATGTGTTTATCATCGTGAATTCCAGTGCTTTTTTCATAATCATCAATCACACGTATACTGATGAGAAAAATCAAAAAGCTAAGTAGTACTAATGTGGTGCTTCCTAGATATCTTAAAATAAAAAAAGCAGGAATTAAAGCAGCGATAGTCCCAAAAGTTCCAGATGCTTTTGGGGCGCAACCTGAATAAAAAAAAGTCAAGAAAATTTTTTGCATTATTACCTTTCAAACGATATAAGACATTTGATACGCTTCTAAAAGTTTTTGATAAAATTCTTCATCTTCTTTATCTTCTAAAATGCCATCTGTGGCAAAAAGATCGTTATATATTTTTTGAAAATTTTTAAAACGCTTTGGAAAGATTGAAGATAAAATCATACTTGAAATTTCTTTTCGCATAAAAAGCGCAGGTGGAATAATACCCAATCTTAATAAATTTTTCAAAGATTGAGAATTATAATGTAAATGATGGTGAAATCCATGCGGGCAAGATCGAGTACTTACGATCATATGGCAAACATTGCAAAATACAAATTCAGGTAAAATAATCACTTCTATGCCGTAATCTTTGGAAAATTCATCCAAAATCGATTTGGGTTGATTTTCATCATAAAACATCCCAAGGCCTGTGTGATTTTGTCCTACCACAAGTTTAGTGCAGCCTAAATTTTTTGCTACTATGCTTTCAAGTGCAGGATTTAAATGAGAATGAAAAAGATCAATATTTTTTAAAGGAAAAACAAAGATTTTATCGGGTGGCAAATAATTTTGTATGAGTTTTTGCAAATATTTTTCTTTTAAATTAAATTCAAAGCCATCCTCATCAAAAGATTCTACTAAAAAGATCACTACTAAATCCGCTTTATCTATAGTCCAACGAAACATTCTTTCATGTGCTCTATGCAAAGGATCAAGATTGGTCACTAAAGCAGTTATTTTTTGAGCATTGAGTTTTTCTTTTACGAGTTGAAATTGTTGTTTGATAGTTTTTATAGGAGAATCATAGATTTTTATTTTTCCACTGATACAAGTTTTTCCATTGTTTTCTAAAGAACAGGTTCTAGAGCTGAAAATACTCGAAAAATTTTTATCATTTTTAAATTTATTTTTAAATTCTATATAACCTACTATTTTTTCATTACAAATGAGTTCGATTTTATCTTTTTCTTTAAGATCTTTTAAGACTTTTTCTGCATTTTTAGGAGCAAAGGTGAAAGGATAGGGAAAATTTTCTCCTTTTAATTTGCCAGTTTTTAAAATTTCTTTACTTTCATTTTCATCCATTAAATAATTACAATTCCCTAGCAAACCTTCTTCTATAAGAGAAAGAATGCCTAATTCATTTTCATCAATTATAATTGTTTTATTTTTTCTTGAGGTCATATTTTTTCCTTTTTTGCCATAAGGATTTGCGAGAAATTCCTATTTTTTTAGAAAGCTCTGTATCAGAAAGCACATTTTGATAGTTTAAAACTATGTATTTTATATACTCATCAATAGTTAAAATTTCATCACTGATGATACCCTTTTGATCATCGTTTAGATCTATTTGATTGAATTTTGAATTTTCTATTTGAGAATTCGTGTGTAAAATTACAGGCTTATTTTTTATGAAATTAAATAAAATTTCTCTCTCTGATGTTTTTAAAATTTGAAGATTATTTAAAAATAAAAGAGAATTTTCAAAATGAAATTTCATTACTTTTTCGATGGCATTAGTAGCAGCTAAATCAATATAAGCAAATTCCATATTGTGTTCATAAAGATATTTAAAAACAAAAGCATCGGCTGAATTTTGGAGATTGGATTTTAAAATGAGTGGAAGTTTGATTTTTTTATAATTGTATTCTGGAATTTTTATCATTTTTATGCGAGATTTTATGTAGCTTTCATAAGTTTTATTTGCGGCTAAAAGCTTTCTAAAATCTTGATGGTGTTTTATTTTTCTTATTAGCTCTTCTATCATAAAAGGTTTTTGTATGTAATCACTAGCACCCATTTTTAAAGGCGTTGAAACTACATCAGTGCTTATATAAGAAATCAGTAAAATAATAATACTGTTTTTAAAATGTTCTACAGCTTTTAAAAAATTACTAGTATTAGCTGAAAGTAAGATAATATCATAACGTTTTTCTTCATTAAATTCATTAAAAGAATTAATAATAGTGCAATCATAGCCCATATTATTAAGTTTTATACCGATGCTTTGCGCTAAGTAAATTTCATTTTCTATGATTAAAACTTTCATAATTTTGTCCAATCAAAATATTTTAAATTTGCATTGCTTAAAACCGCTATGCCTTCTTTGCGACCGATAAATCCTAGTTTTTCTGTGGTGGTGGCTTTTACATTGATCCTGTGTTCGCCGATATTAAGGGTTGAGGCTATATTGGCTCTAATTTCTTCTTTAAATTTGTGTAGTTTTGGAGCTTCTGCGATAACGCAAATATCAGCATTTATAAGCTCAAAGCCAACTTCTTTGACTTTTTGATAAGCTTTTTTTAAAAGTTCCATAGAATCAGCATCTTTAAATTTCATATCAGTATCGGGATAAAGTTCGCCTATATCGCCTAAGCCAGTCGCACCTAAAATCGCATCGGTTAAAGAGTGCGCTAAAACATCGCCATCTGAGTGTGCTTTTAAGCCCATGCTAGGATGAATTTCGATACCGCCTAAGATTAAAGGTCTTGTTTGGCCAAATTCATGGACATCAAAACCATTTCCACAAAAAATTTCATGACTAGGTTTTGGGAGATTTAATTTAACTAAGTCTTCTTTAAAGGTTAGTTTTCTAGCATTTTCTTCACCCTCTATAAACCAAATTTTACCTCCTAAAGCTGCGATAGCGGTGCTATCATCTGTAAAATCAGAATTTTGCTCTAAGGCCTTTTTGAGTAAATTTGTGCGTGAAATTTGTGGCGTTTGAATGAGTTTAATTTTTTCTCTTTGTATAGCTTGTTCATCAAAAAGCGTGGTATCGCAAACTTTTAAAGCAGGGGTGATGCAATCTGCTTTATCGATATTTTCAAGCAAACGATCAAATAAATTTTTACTGATAAAAACTCTTGCAACATCGCTAACCATAACAAATTCTGTTTCGACTAATTCTAAGGCTTTTTTTAAAGATTGCGCTCTTGTGTCTCCACCTTCTACAATTTCATAATTTTTTGTAAATTTTTTCATGTAAGAAACATTACCAGAAGTAACAATTATCTTTTTAAACGGATAAAAAGAGCTTAAATTTTTTGTCGCATAAAGCCATAAAGGATCTTCTCCTATACGTAAAAATTGCTTTTTAACTTCCATATTTAAACGTGTAGAATTTCCAGCTGCTAGCATAATTAGACTTAATTCTTGCACTTTTGTTCCTTAAAATTTATAATTTTATCTATGTATATAATGTTACCATATTATACACTTACAAAAAGCTAAATTTTAGATTTTTATTAGTAAAATAAATTTTTAATTTTTTAAGGAAAGATTAGAATCATGAAAGAACAAATTTTAGAAAAACTCAAAAGCGTTAAATATCCTGGTTTTGAAAAAGATATAGTCAGTTTTAATTTTGTAAAAGAAGTTAAAGTAGAAAATAATGAAGCTTTTATCAATATTGAAATCGCTTCGTCTAATCCTGAAGTTTCTAATGAAATTCGCAAAAATGTTAGCGAAGTTTTATCATCTTTAAATTTAAAAAATATAGAAATTAATATTATCACACCAAAAATTCCTGAAGAAAAAAGCAATTCAAGAAGCGGTAAAAATATCGTTCCGCAAGTGAAAAATTTCATCATGATTTCAAGTGGTAAAGGTGGCGTGGGTAAATCAACCACAACCGTAAATTTAGCTATTTCTATGGCAAAAATGGGTAAAAAAGTAGGGATTTTGGATGCGGATATTTATGGGCCAAATATCCCAAGAATGCTTGGAGAAACCAAAACTCAACCTGAAGTGGTTGGACAAAGATTAAAGCCTATTTTAACTCATGGAATTTATATGATGAGTATGGGAGTTTTGATCGAAGAAGGACAAGGACTTATGTGGCGTGGTGCGATGATCATGAAAGCGATGGAGCAATTACTCGCTGATGTGATTTGGCCTGAACTTGATGTTTTATTTTTGGATATGCCTCCAGGAACAGGTGATGCACAAATCACTTCTGCACAAAGCATCCCAATCACTGCAGGTGTATGTGTAAGCACTCCACAAACCGTTTCTTTAGATGACAGCAAAAGAGCGCTTGATATGTTTAACAAACTTCATATTCCAATCGCAGGTATCGTAGAAAACATGAGTGGATTTTTATGCCCTGATAATGGCAAAGAATATGATATTTTCGGCAAAGGAACTACTGAAGAAATGGCGAAAGCTTACAAAAGCGAAGTTCTAGCACAAATTCCTATTGAAATGATCGTTAGAGAAGGTGGGGATGATGGAAAACCAGTGAGTTTTTATCATCCTGAAAGCGTGAGTTCAAAGCGTTATTTAATGGCGGCTGAGAAAATTTGGAATTTCATAGAAAAGATTAACAATGAAGGCGGTGCGGATAATTCTGCAATTCAGCCTATTATGAATGGAAAAAGCGCTTGTTCTCACTAATATTTAGGGTTATTCCCTAAATATTTTTTTACTTCTTATCTTTTTAAATCACTTTTAAATTTTTTACACCATTCTTAAAAAGTATTTATTAATTAATGTCAAAATTGTATAAGATTTTTTAGGAGGATAAAAATGAAAATATTGCAAGAAACATTTGGCGAGTATAATGATGAAAAAGTGACGCGAATTCGTTTGATCAATGACAATAATGTAGAAATTTCCTGCCTTAGTATGGGGGCAATTTGGCATCAGTTTTTAGTTCCGACTAAGGATAAAGAGCATCAAAATTTATTATTGAGTTTTGATAATATTAACGATTATTACTCAAATCCTCAAAATATTTGCAAATCAATCGGCAGGGTTGCTGGAAGGATCAAAAACGCATCTTATAAGCATTATAAATTGCCGCAAAACGATCATGGTAATACTCTTCATGGTGGGCCACATGGCTTTTCAACTTGGAATTGGGAATATTCAACTTCGGTTGATGAAAATGGAGCGAGTGTGACTTTTCAAAAAAAGATCGATGAAAGTATGGATGGCTTTTTTGGAGAGATACAAGCTAGTATTGTTTATACCTTGGATAATCAAAATAAAGTAAGCATTGTATATAGCGCAATAGGTGGCGAAGAAGATACTTTGTTTAATCCAACGTGCCATGTTTATTTTAATCTGAGCAATCGTCGCGATTTGACAACGCATGAATTACAAATCAATAGCGATCATATTTTAGAAACTGATGAGTATTTAATCCCTACTGGAAAATTTCTCGCTGTTGATAACACACCTTATGATTTTCGTCATTTTAAAAATGTAGAATCCGTGCTTAAAGAAATTAAAGGACTAGATACAGCTTATGTGCTTAAAACAAATTTAGTTGCCATTTTAAAAGATAAAGAAAGCAAGCGTCAAATTATCGTGCATTCTGATCGTAATGGACTTGTTGTTTATACGCCTGAAAAGATCGAAGGACAAAACATTTCATTTAGCCGAGATAAAGGCGCTTTGGCAAATAAAAATGAAGGCATTGCATTAGAGGCGCAGACTTTACCTGATGCGATTCATCATGAAAATTTTGGTGATATTGTATTGCCACGTCATAGTAAGCAAAGCTACAATATATCATTTACATTTAAAAATGATTAAAAAGTGAAATTTATTGGTTTGAAAATAAATACTTTTAGGAAATTTTTTAGTTTTACATCTAGAAAATTTCTAAATCTTTTATGTTGTATAGATATACTTATGTATTATTTAGCCTCTTTTTAAATTTCTTTATGATAAAATTAATATCAAATTCTATTTTAAGGCTTGTATGTTTTAGCCTCTTTTTAAATTTCTTTATGATAAAATTATTTGTAGTAACAAAATTAGGTTTATCAGGTTTTAGCCTCTTTTTAAATTTCTTTATGATAAAATTTATCAGAAATAAAATCTTTATGTTCAAATGTTTTAGCCTCTTTTTAAATTTCTTTATGATAAAATTGCACAAGGGTCTATTACAACATCGCCTATGTTTTAGCCTCTTTTTAAATTTCTTTATGATAAAATGTTTTTATAGTTTTGAACTAAAGCCGTTACGTTTTAGCCTCTTTTTAAATTTCTTTATGATAAAATTTTAAAAAGCTAAACGACTTAAGCACTAAAGTTTTAGCCTCTTTTTAAATTTCTTTATGATAAAATACATTTTTATCAAATACAAGAAAAATAAGGTTTTTATATAGAAATTTTTAAAAAAATATGCTATGATTTTTCCTAAGAAATTTAAAAAGAGGCTAAAATAAGTGGTTTTCGGTTATCCACGCAGGGTTACAATCCCATTAAAACCGTTAAAATTCAAATAAGCTTTGTTGCTTGATAGTTTTTGTTCTTTTTTGTTTTTGTATTTTTTCGGTATTGTATTTAAAATTTTGACTTTTTTCATCATACTCAAAAAGAACTAAATTCTTATCATTATTCATTTTTTCATTAAAAGAAATTCCGCCTAAAAGTATTTGCATATTATCAAACTGCTTTTCTGTTATGATTAAAACTCTGATGTTTCCATAGGGTGGTAGAAATTTTTTTATAGATTTTATAGTACTTTTTGCTGAACTTAATCCTTTACAAATTTTTACATAAACACTAAATTGCATCATAAAAAATCCAAGTTTTATTAATGAAGTTCTAAATTTAGAGGCATGCTTTTGATCTTTTTTGCTTTTGGTAGGTATATCAAACATCAGCAGTACTCTCATAAATTTATCTTCTATCATTTTAAATTTACCAAAAAAGCTCTTGGTTTTCTAATAAAGCATTTTTAAAATTTTGCACATAAAAGTTGATAGCTCTATTTAAGGGGTAAGATTTATTTTCTAAGATAAGTTCTTCTTGTAAAATTTGAATGAGTTTTTGCTTACTTTCCTTATCTAAAAATTCACTTTCCTTGGTATCTTTTAAATTAAATACACAAATATCAACTAAAGGGCGAAAAACTTCTATTAAATCATCACAAAGATTAAAGCTATTATAGATATTATTGTGTTTTATACCTTGCCATGGCAATAAACCACTGATGCATACAGCTCGAATAATATTTGATCTAATAATAGCATAACCATAATTTAAAGCAGAATTAACAAAGCAAATTTCATTTCTATAAAAATTTTTTCCAAATAAGGTTTTAAAATATAAAGATGCTGCAGTAGATTCTACATTTTTAGCATCATTTAAACTCACTTTTTTACACAAATTTATAAGTTCTTTGTATTCTTGCATATGATTAAATAATTTTAAAACATAAGCTTGGTTTGAAATTTTATTTTTAATAATTTTTTGCCATAGAATAGCTTTTCTTTGTGAGCTAACAGCTACTTGCTCTCTAGCTACTTTTGCACTTATAAAATGCCCTAAAAATGGAGAAAAAATTCCATTTATATTATGCATTTCATCACAGGTCAAGAGTATAATTTTATTTTTGGCTAAGGCATTTAGCAAACTCGAGCTAAGACTAGCTTGTAAGGATTCTAAAATAATAAAATTGATATCTTTTAGAAAAAATTTAGCCTCTTTTTCTTTTTGTTTGATTACAAGATGGTTATATTCTAAGCTTAGCTTTGCTTGAGTTGTGATCAAAATGCTTTTAAAAGCTTCATCATAAGCCATATTTTTTACTTGTTTTTAAAGAAATATTTTGTCTTGGTTCGATTTTGGCTTTTATTTTTTCTCCTAATGGTGTTATGATATATTTTTCAAAAGTTTTTAAATTTTGAATTCCTAAACTTTTTGCTTGAACGTTTTCTTCTTTTGCATTGGTAAATAATAATTTTTGATTTAGGGTTAAATTTTCGATTTTATTGTCATGTTTTTCTATGCAAATACTTACAGTACTGATACCAAAACTTTTAAAATATGCAAATTCTGGCTCTTGCATTTTGCTTTTTTGAATCAATATCAAATCATCTTTATATAAAGAAAAACAAAATTCATAACTTTCATCTATTGTTTTCCATTTTTTTGGAATATTATTTTCTTTTCCTGAAACCGCTATTTTATCTGGCAACACTCCTAAAGCATAATCCATAGTATAAATAGGAATAGCATAGAATTTATTTTCTTTTTTGAAAATATCAATTCTTACCATAGTATCATTTCTGACATATTTTGTTCCAATTTTTCTGATTTTCCCACATTCTAAGGCTCTCTTAACTCCTTCTTCTGAAGCATACTCTTTTATAACTTGCTTTTGGGATAAAAAAGTTTCTTCATGTAAAGCTCCTCTTGCTCTTTTTCTTGGAGGTCTTGAAACAAAAATTTGATCTATTTTTGTTTCAATTTTTTTTCTAAAGTTTTCAAAAGGTTCAAAAAATTTAGCTTGATGCTTATAATCCTCATCTGTAATTTTTTTAGCATAGAGTTGCGCCTTTAAAAGTTCTTGATTTTTTTTAAAATCAGAAAAACTTTTTATCATAGAAGGAGTGCTATAAGCGATTATAATAGCATCTATGGCATGATGGATATGGTTATTTCTATCTTTTTTGGAAAATCCCCAAATATGTCTTAAAACAGATGTAAGCATTCCATTGATCGTTTGAACGTGAATTTTACTTCCTTTTTCTCCGTTTGATAAATCAAGATTTTCATCATTGCTTAAAGGTAAAAAATTTAAATATTCTTTTGTATATTTAGCTATAAGAGTAGTAATATATCTTGTATCATTTAAATTTCTTGAGATAAATTCTTGTTGTTTTTTGTCTTTGAAATTTTCATCTAAGATCTTTTGACTTTTTTTATAAGGAAGTTTTTGTGCTAAGATCGTGATTGTATTCCATTTTTCTTGATTGTCTTTAAAAGCTTCAAAAGGTGTTTTGTTGCGTTTTTCTTGATTTTCTTTGGTAAAAACTAAGACTTTATTGTTAAATGAATCATCAAAACTTCTAGAATAAGGATATATGTGATCAACCTCTAAAGCTTTTTCATCTTTTAAATGCTCTATGGTGATTTTTTTCCCACTATAAATACAAAATTCGTTTTGCTCTCTCCAAAGTTTTAATTTTAAAATATTTTTAGAATTGGCTTTTAGACCAAATTTTTCACATTCTTTAATTGCCCAAGTATTGATTTCTTGATTTTCTTTTTGCTCTTTTTCTATAGCTTCTCTTAATTTTTTACTTGTTCCTATATTTCTGGCTAATTCTATGTGAATTTTGTGCATTTTTCCGTATTTTTTAAGCAGAGCATTTAAAACTTTTCTATACTCGCTTATGGCGCGATTGGCAATAGGATTGCTAAGCTCTTGCGCATAAATGCTTTCGCAAAATGGTGGAAGTAAGTTAAATTTTTGATCATTAGATTTTGTTTTTAAGCCAAGCTCTTTACAAGCCTCATCATATCTTAACCCTTTTTTCATGAGTGGCAAAATCATTTTTAAAGCCTTAAAGCTAAGATTGATATGATCGTTAAATTCAATTTCCAATAAAGCTTGAATTTGTTCTTCGCTTAGATTGTATTTTTCCAAAATATTTTTAAGTTTGTCATTATCTTTTATTAAGGTTATGTGAGAGGCTATTTCATCAAGTTGTTCTTGATTTAAAGAATGCTCTTTAAGCGCTTTTTTAAATTCAGTCAATTTTTTAAATTCTATAAATTTGGCATTTTCGGCATTTTCTTTATCGTATTTTAGATTTTTAAATTTTATTTTTTCATCAAGTTTGATATATTCTCTAAATTTTTTATAACTGATATTGCCTTTTTCTAAAATGTGATTAAGAATTTTTTCAATATGATCACTAGAAACGATTTCACCTGTAATTTTTTCTAGACTTTTTAGCTCATTGATGATTTTAGTTAAGGCTACAAATTCCCAAGCACTATAAGAATTTTTACAAGCTCTTTTTTCGTTTTCAAAAAAAGTGCATAAGCCAACCAAATGAGAAAAATCCTTCAATGGACGTTGAAAGAAAGCAATTTCTATAATTTCATCTATAAATTTTTCATTGTATTTAAAGCCAAATTCTTTTTGTTTTTCTAAAATAAGTTTTAGTTCTTTTTCTAAATCGCTTGCTAAAACACAATGTTCGTAACTTTCTTTTGTGTTGCGTATTTTGATAAAATTTTTAGTATTTTCTTTAAATTTTTGAAAATATTCTTGATAGAAATATTCTCCAACGCTTCTGTAATTTTGCAATTTTAAAGAATTATTTTTTAAGGCACTTAGAATTTTGCCTTTTTCATTATCGTTAGATTTTTTAGTATTTTTATTGATATAGCCACGATGTTTTGCTATATGCAAAATCACTCTTGCTAAGTCTTTTTTATCGAGTTTTTCATTTAGAGCTTGATATCTTAATCTATAAGGACTTTCAAGTTTTCCTTGATAGGCTTGAGGTAAATTTCCATCTTCAGCTAAATAATCTTTATAATTGAGATTGAATTCTTTCGAAATAATATGCTTTAATGCAATGAGTCTTGATTTTTTTCTAGCAAGACGTCTTCTGTTGCTTCTAGCATTTCTCCTTGGCAATGCTAACGACTCTTTTGTTTTTGGATTTTCTGCCGCTGTAAAAATTCTAACCCCGCAATCTTTTAATTCATTGTTTTCAAGAAAAGCCCAACCTATAGAGCTAATTCCTATATCAAAACCTAAAATTTTCATAATCATTCCAATTTATTTTTTTTGAGTTTATTATAATATATCAGTATTCTTCAGCATAAGCTTAAAAATTGATATTATTTAATTATTGTTTATAAATTTTTTAGTTTTAAATTTAAAATAAGATTTCAAGTTTTATTTGATATAATCATTTATTCAAATAACAAAACAATAAAGGAAAAAAATGTTGGTAAATACCAAAGAAGATTTTTTACTTTTAATCAAACAAATAGAACAAAAAAGTGGCTATAAACAGCCTAAAGCTTTTGGTATAGCAAGACTTGATAGAGGACAAATCAATAAAAATAAAATCTTACAAGCGAGTTTTGCTTTGGTAAATTATGAGCAGAATTTTAGTTCAGCTGCGATCATACTTGAATCTTTTATGCAAAGGGGAATCGAGATCGATTTTAATGCGAGCGAATTCACTCAAGTTTTAAAAATGGAAGATATTGAATTTGCTTTATCTTGCTTCAAACCTTTTTTAGAAGAAGAAGGGCATAAAAATATCGACTTGTTAAAATTGATTAAAGAGAAATTTAAAGACGATGAATTTGCTTTTGTATGTCTTTTTGAAGATAAAGAGCCTTTGAGTGTTGAAAGCGTTTATCTTAAACTTTATTTGCTTTCTACAAAAAAAGTGCCTTTAAGAAGTATCAATCTAAATGGCGCCTTTGGACTTTTAAGCAATGTTGCTTGGAGTGATGATAAGCCTATAGAGCTTGATTATTTAAGAGAAAATGAAATGCGTTTAAAGATGACTAATCAATATCCAAAAATTGATTTTGTTGATAAATTCCCAAGATTTTTAGCGCATATCATACCTGAAGATAATACAAGAATTTTAGAAAGTTCAAAGGTAAGAATGGGTGCTTCTTTGGCAGCGGGAACAACGATTATGCCAGGCGCTTCTTATGTGAATTTCAATGCAGGAACAACGGGGGCTTGTATGGTAGAGGGTCGCATAAGTTCAAGTGTAGTCGTAGGAGAAGGATCTGATATAGGCGGAGGAGCTTCTATATTAGGAGTTTTAAGCGGAACAAGCGGAAATGCGATCAGCATAGGCAAAGCTTGTCTTTTAGGCGCTAATTCTGTTACCGGCGTTCCTTTGGGTGATAATTGTATCGTTGATGCAGGAATTGCAGTGCTAGAGGGAACTAAATTTTTATTAAAAGATGCACAAGAACTCGCAAAGCTTAATCCAAATTTCACTTTTGATAAAGAAATATACAAAGGTTTAGAACTTCAAGGCTTAAACGGACTTCATTTCCGTCAAGATTCTACAACGGGAGTGATGATCGTTGCTTTAAATAAAAAAGCAGTCAAACTCAACGAAGCTTTACATTAAGATAAATTCTCAAGTTTAGCTTGGGATTTATTTTTTAACAATAAAAAATATTTTGGATTGTTTTTTAGATAGGAAGTAAATCCTAGCATAAGCTAGGATTTTATTAAGCTACAAATTCAATAAAAGCCATTTCAGCAGCGTCACCACGACGAATTCTAGTTTTAATGATTCTAGTGTAGCCACCGTTTCTTTCTTTAAATTTTGGAGCGATTTCTGTAACTAATTTGTTAGTAGCGTTTTTATCTTGCAATGAAGCAAAAACAGCTCTATGCGCATTAAAATCGCCTAATCTTGCTCTTGTGATAAGTCTTTCTACATATCCTCTTAATTCTTTAGCTTTTGGTAAAGTTGTTTCTATTTTACCGCTATTAACTAAAGCTATCGTTAAATTTTTTAACAAAGCAGCACGATGAGATGAAGTTCTGCCAAGTTTTCTATATCCGTGTTTATGTCTCATTTTTTATCCTTCATTTTGTGCTTTTAATTCAGTGATTTTTTTGCTTAATATATCTCTATTATCACTTAATTTAGAAGTTCCTACAGGGAAACCTATACTTTCCATGATGCTTTTGATTTCATCAAGTGATTTTTTACCTAAATTTTTAAGTCCCGCAAGTTCATTTACACTCATTAAGGCAAGTTCGCCTATATAAACAACTCCTGCTTTTTCAAGGCAATTGTAACTTCTTGCACTTAAATTTAAGTCAGTGATATTTTGCAATAATTTAGTATTTTCTAATTCATTGCTAGTGGCTTGATTTTTAATGATACTTCTAACATTAGTGATTTTATCAAATACTGATAATTGTTTATACATAGCTTCTAAAGCATTTTGAAAAGCTTCATTTGGAGTGATTTGTCCATCTGTGGTGATAGTTAAAACCACTTTTTCATAATCAGGATTATCTTCAAATAAAACTTTTTCGATATCATAAGTCGCTTCTCTTACCGGAGTAAAGAAAGCATCCAATGCTATAAATTTAGGATCATCTAAAAATTCTTTGATTTCTTCGCTTGGAACATAACCAATACCTTTTTCTATAATCAAAGTAAATTTAAGATCCGCATCTTCATTGATAGTCGCTAAATATGCATCAGCATTTACCACTTCAACTTGATCATTGTTCAAATCTTTGCCATAAATTTCTTTAGGGCCTTTGAAGTTAAATTCTACGATTTCTTTATCAGAATCATTCTTAATCTTAAAACGTAATTTTTTCAAGTTAAGAATAAAAAGCGCGATGTCTTCAAACATACCACGCATACTGTCAAATTCATGAGATATTCCATCAATATGAATTGCAGTTGGAGCGTAGCCTACGGTGCTTGTATAAAGTAAGCGACGTAAAGGATGGGCTAGGGTGATCCCATAGCCGATTTCAAAAGGCCAAGCGCTGATTTTAGCCACAGTATCGCTAATATTTTCTATTGTAAATTCTGTTGGCGTATAAGCGGATGTTGTAATTTTTCTCATATTTAGCCCCTATTATTTAGAGTAAAGCTCAACGATAAATCTTTCCTCTACCGGAATGACAACTTCTTCTCTTTCAGGTTTTCTTGTGAAAATTCCAAATCTCTTGTCTTTTTCTACATCAACCCAAGCTACTATACCGGTTTGCGCTGTAAGCTCTATTGCTCTTGTAATTTGAGGATTATTTTTGCTTTTTTCGATGATTTCGATTTTAGCACCTGCTTCTACTCTAAAGCTAGGGATATCCACTCTTTTACCATTAACTAAAATGTGTCCATGAGTTACAAGTTGTCTTGCAAAACGACGAGTTGTTGCAAATCCCATTCTATAAACTACATTGTCTAATCTTTGCTCTAAAAGTTGGATGAGTAAAACCCCTGTATTGCCATCTTTTCTAGCTGCTTCTGCAAAAAGTCTTCTAAATTGCTTTTCGCTAACTCCATACATAAATTTAGCTTTTTGTTTTTCTCTTAATTGAAGTCCATATTCGCTAATTTTACCTTTTCTTGCTCCGTGTTGTCCTGGTGCATAAGGGCGTTTATCTAATGCACTTTTTCCGGCTAATCTTCTTTCTCCTTTTAATGCCAAGCTAACACCAAAGCGTCTTTCTAATTTTTCTACTGGTCCTCTATATCTTGCCATAATAATCTCCTAAATTTTTCTTATATTTTAGACGCGACGACGCTTAGGCGGTCTACAACCATTGTGAGCTAATGGAGTGATATCTTTTAAGAAAGTAACTTTGATTCCTTCCATAGCGCCTACACTTTTTACAGCAGTTTCTCTACCACTTCCTGGTCCTTGAACTTTTATACCTACTTCTTTAATTCCGTGTTCTTTTGCTTTATTTAAAGCGTCTTCTACTGCTTGTTGTGCCGCATAAGGGGTTGATTTTTTAGAACCTTTAAATCCTAAACCACCCGCACTGCTCCAAGCAATCGCATTTCCCATTTCATCAGTTACTGTTACCATGGTATTGTTAAAAGTTGCACTGATATATACAATACCTTTTGCTATATTTTTTTTAACTACTTTTTTCTTTACAATTTTTCTTTTAGCCATTTCTTATCCTTATGATTTTGCACCAACGGTTTTTCTTTTACCTTTGCGAGTTCTAGCATTTGTTTTTGTTTTTTGACCACGAACAGGCAAGCCTTTTCTATGTCTTAAACCTCTAAAACTCCCCAAATCCATAAGAGCTTTGATATCCATAGCAACTTGCTTTCTAAGATCCCCTTCAACCATATAGTTTTCTTGGATTTCTTTTCTAATTGCCGCTGCTTCATCTTCGCTAAGTTCATGAACTCTTTTATCGTAAGAAATTCCTGTCTTATCAAGAATTTTTCTTGATGTAAAAAGCCCTATACCATAAATGTAAGTTAGTCCATACTCAATTCTTTTTTTCTTTGGTAAATCAACACCTGCAATACGAGCCATGTTTATCCTTGTCTTTGTTTATGTTTTGGATTTTCGCAAATAATGCGAACTACGCCTTTACGGCGAACTACTTTGCACTTGTCGCACATCTTTTTAACAGATGGTCTCACTTTCATGAGCGTCTCCTTTTAAGTAAATTCCACTTGATTTGCGACTGCATCAGGTTTTATGAATAACCAACTATTTTTAAAATAAGTGGTAAATTTTAAAAATACTTCTTTCATAGTTCGATACAAAATGTCGCAAAAACGCTAATTTTATCGAAAAAAAACTTTTAATTAGCTTATTTATATCTAAAAGTAATACGTCCTTTATCAAGACTATAAGGGGTGAGTTCTACTTTAACTTTATCACCGGGCATAATTCTTATATAATGCATACGCATTTTTCCTGCAATGTGACAAAGAATGACATGTTTATTGTCTAATTCTACTTTAAAATTTGCATTAGGTAATGCTTCGAGTACTGTTCCGTCGATTTCTATTACATCATCTTTTGCCAAAAGTTTTCTCCTTTTAATTTTTAAAATGTAAAAATTATTCTATCAAAAATTATTAAAAAATTTACTTATTTTTTGTTATTTATCGTTTGATATTTTTTTGATAAAATAAAAACAACCAAATCTTTATAAAAAGGAGATGAAATAATGATCGATTATAAAATTTTAGACAATGGAAGAATTTATAGCAAGGGCTATGCCATGCTTGGCAAAGATGCGAAATTTACCCCTTTTGAATTTTCTCGTCACGCTATAGGCGATAATGATATTTTGATAAAAATTTTATACGCAGGAATTTGTCATAGTGATGTGCATACTGCAAAAAGTGAGTGGGGAGCGACTATTTATCCTTGTGTTCCTGGCCATGAAATCGCTGGAGAGGTTATTGCTGTAGGTAAAAATGTGACTAAATTTAAAGTAGGTGATTATGCGGGTGTAGGTTGTATGGTCAATTCTTGTGGAGAATGTGAAGCTTGCAAACGCTCTCAAGAGCAATTTTGCGAAAATGGAAAAACAATTTATACCTATAACAGTAAAGATATTTTTCATAATAATGAAATCACTTATGGTGGATATTCTAACAATATAGTCGTGAGTGAAAAATTTGCAGTTTGTGTTCCTAAAGATGCACCTCTTGAAAAGGTTGCGCCTTTGCTTTGTGCGGGTATTACAACTTATTCTCCTTTGAAATTTTCAAAAATCAAAGAAGGTTCTTTGGTGGCTATAGCAGGTTTTGGCGGACTTGGAATGATGGCGGTAAAATATGCGATTAAAATGGGTGCAAAAGTGAGTGTTTTTGCGAGAAATGAAAATAAAAAAAGCGACGCTTTAGCAATGGGTGTAAGTTCTTTTTATACGAGTACGGATAAAGATGCGGTTAAAGAGCGTTTTGACTTGATCATTTCAACTATTCCAACACCTTATGATCCTTCTGTTTATCTTGATTTGCTTAAATTTGGAGGAGAATTAGCTATAGTAGGACTTCCACCGGTTGAGCATAAAATAGGAATTCAAATCAATACCTTAATCCATAAAGCAGGCAAAAGGGTTTATGGATCTTTAATAGGTGGAATAGCTGAAACTCAAGAAATGCTTGATTTTTCACTTAAAAATAAAATTTATCCAGAAACCGAGCTAATCACTCCGCAAGAAATCGATAAAGCTTATGAAAATTTAACTTCTGGAAAAGCAAAATTCCGTTATGTAATCGATATGACAAAAGAATAATCAGCGATCAAAAATCAGATCGCTGATATCAAAATTTCTTTCTTTGGCTATTTTTAAAAGTTCTTGCAAGGTTTTTTCATCTAATTTTTTTCTTGCTAAAATCCATAGATATTTTTTATCAGGACTTCCGACAATAGCCACTTGATATTCTGTATCGATGAAAATAATTTCATAATTGGTTTTATTAAAAAGATTCATAAAAAAATTAAAGCTTACAGCTAATTTTCGATTAGCATTTAGCTTTGCTTTACCTTTGATGCTTGAAATTTCATTTTCTTTTTGGCAAAAATTTTCTATTTCTATATAAGGAGTTTCACCTTTGTATTTTAATGTGTATTTGGCTTTTGAGCTTTGACAGGCTTTTTGAAAAAAATTAGGCTTTCTAGCGATTTCAAGCCATTCACCCATGTAATTTTGTAAATTAATATCGCCGATAAGTTCTATCATAATTTATCCTTTTTTGTGATTTTCGCCCCATTCGCACATGGCTTCTAAGATAGGAATGAGACTTTGTCCGCGTTTAGATAAGCTGTATTCTACTTTAGGAGGAATTTGAGGATATTCTTTGCGTATGATGAGTTTATCATTTTCTAAACTCCTTAAAGTGTTGGTGAGTGTTTTAAAAGAGATTGGTTTTAAAATTCTTTTTAATTCATTATATCTTATCACTTGATTGCGAAAAAGGCAGTATAAAATACTCATTTTGTATTTACCTTCAATAAGGGATAGGGTATAATTAAAGCCACATTCATTGAAATTGCAATTTTCATCTTTTATCATCAAACGCACTCCTTTAGTATAGTATCTTACTTTATTTTTCGTATTGACTATTGTTTATAGTTAAAATATAATTTTAGCACAAAAATTGATTAAAGGAGTGAAGATGAAGACAATATTATTACTCAATGGAGCGAAGGAGTTTGGACATTCAAATGGCAAACTTAATCTTACTTTGCACAATCATGCTGCTAAAATTTTAAGTGATTTGGGATTTGAAATTTTACAAACACACATTGATAAAGGTTATAATGCACAAGAAGAATTGGAAAAATTTTTAAAATCTGATGTTATTATTTATCAAATGCCAGCTTGGTGGATGGGTGAGCCTTGGATTGTTAAAAAATACATCGATGAAGTTTTTACTGCAGGACATGGCAAACTTTATGCTAACGATGGAAGAAGTCATGAAAATCCTACAAAAAATTATGGAAAAGGTGGTTTGGTTAAAGATAAAAAATATATGTTTAGTTTAACTTGGAATGCGCCTATTGAAGCTTTTAATGATCAAAATGAATTTTTTGAGGGCAAGGGCGTGGATATGGTGTATTGGCACTTACACAAAGCTCATGAATTTTTAGGCATGAAAGCCTTAGAAACTTTTATATGCAATGATGTCATAAAAAATCCACAAGTTGAAAAATACCTAAGTGATTATGAAGTACATTTGAAAAAGGTTTTTAAATAAGCAGGAAATTTCCTGCTTTATTCTTTTCTTGTTTTAGCATCTACTTTAAATAAAGGTTTATAAAGCAGTTTAAATCCGCCAATAAAACTTAAAGTATCGTCACTTGTAAGCCAATTGATGAATTTTTTTGCTTCAGTGTAATTAACATTTTTACAATGTTTTGGATTTACTGCGATTACAGAATAAAAATTTTTCAATCTATCATCACCTTCATTAACGATGATCAAATTCGGTTTTCCTTTTTCATTAAATTCATACTTGATATAAGTACCACGATCGGTTAAAATCACCCCTTTTTTCTCTTCAGCGATTTTAATACTTGCGAGCATTCCTTGTCCGCTTTGTTGATACCAACTTTCTTTTTCTGGAACTTTGCCTATGCTTTTCCACAAGCTTTTTTCTTTATTATCGGTGCCTGATTTGTCTCCTCTTGAAATAAAGGTTAATTTTTCATCCCTTATAAGTTTTAAACTCTCTTCTAAATTTTTACCCTTAAATTTTGGCGCTAAAGATTTATCCGCAATAATGACAAAATCATTATACATTACAGGGGTTCTATCAATTCCATAACCTTTTTTGATGAATTCCTTTTCAGCTGTTGGAGAATGCACAAAAAGCACATCTGCATTACAATCTTCACCCATTTTCAAGGCCGCGCCTGTACCAACAGCAACCCATTTTAAAGTATTGCCTGTTTCTTGCTTATAAAGAGGTTGTAAGCCATCGAGTAAGCCTGTATTGTCGGTGCTTGTTGTGGTTGCCATTCTTAATTCTGCTGCTTGAATGTTTAAAGCCAAAAACAATCCTAGAAATATCGTTTTTTTCATCTTTTTCCTTTAAAAAATTTTACAAAATATAATGTAGAAAGATTTTAACATAAATTATGCTAAAATTTCTTAATTTATTTTTTTGGACTTGTGAATTTGGAATATATTTTTGACGGTTTTAAACAAGCTTTATTATTGTTATTAAACGCTGATGATAGTGTGATTTCAGCTATAAAAACAACCATGTTAAGTTCTAGTATATCTGTAGTTTTAGCTTTAGTAGCGGGCTTTCCTTTGGGTTTTGTTTTGGGATTTTTTAATTTTAAATTTAAACGTTTTTTAAGGCTTATGATCGATACAAGCCTTTCTTTTCCAACCGTGGCTGTGGGTTTGATTTTATACGCTTTGATCTCAAATCGTGGGCCTTTGGGGGAGCTTGGCTTACTTTTTACTATAAAAGCTTTAATTTTAGGCCAATTTATACTCGCCTTGCCTATAGCAATAGCTCTTTTTGCGAATTTAGTTGAAAATATCAGTAAAAAGCAATTATTGCTTATTAAATCGTTTCATTTAAATTCTATAAAGCTTATCATGATTATCATCCATGAGTTAAGGTTTTCTCTTATCAGTGTCATAGCTTTAGTTTATGGGCGTATTGTAGCTGAAGTGGGTGTGGCTATGATAGTTGGCGGAAATATCAAATACGATACAAGAACGATTACAACGGCAATTTCTTTAGAAACCAATAAAGGCGAATTTGCCAGTGGCATTGCCCTTGCTTTGGTTTTAATCTCAATTGCTTTTGTTTTAAATTGCATCATTTATAAATTTAAAAGGCGTTGAGTGATAGAGCTTAATAATTTTAGCTTTAGCTATGATCAAAAAAATATTTTAAATATTAAAAAATTAGTTTTAGATACTAGCAAAATCAGTATTTTAATGGGTTTAAATGGGAGTGGAAAATCCACGCTTTTAAGAATACTTAAATTTCTTGAAGAGGATTTTGAAAATATTTCTTATTTTGGAAAAACGCATTTAAATTCAGATGAAAAGCGTCAAATTTATCTTCTTTTTCCAGAGCCTATATTTCTCAATCGCAGTATTGAAAAAAATTTTTTATTTCTTTTAAAAACTTATAAAATCGATTTAAAAGAAAGTCAAAATCGTATCGATGAAACTTTTAATTTGCTTGAGATTGATAAAAGCTTACTTAAAAAACATCCTAATGAACTTTCTTCAGGACAAAGTCAAAAACTTGCCTTTGCTTTGGCTTTGAGTGTTCGTGCGAAGTATTATTTATTGGATGAGCCTAGCGCTTTTTTAGATCAAAAAACAGCCATTTTGTTTAAAAAAGCAATTTTATTTATGCAAAAAACTTACAATAGCGGCTTTTTAATTGCAAGTCATGATAAAGTTTTTTTAGATTCTTTAGCGCAAAAAAGATATTATTTGCATTCTGGTGAAATTTTGGAATTTGAAAATACTAATGTTTTTGATCTTGAAAATAAAGGAATTTATTTTGATCGTTTTATGGATTTTAGTCCTTATATGAAAAAAAATTCAAGTAAAATAGCCATAAATCCTTATAAAATTTCTTTTGCAAAAGAAAAAGATAATTTAGATCATGCTTTTGATTTTATAATTGATAAATGTTTAGTTATAGCTTTAAGAACTAGAAAAGATTTTGTTTTTGTACGTATTAAAACTCAAGATAAAATTTTAGAATTTGGCTTAAATCAAGATCAATTTAGCCAAAGCGGTTTAAATTTATACGATGAAATTATTCTTACGTTTAATCAAGATGCTATTTATTTTTTAGATTAACATAATTTTTGTAAAATCGCTTTTTAAGATTAAAATTCAATTTTAATTTAAAAAATGTTAATAGAAAATCGTTATTGATTTTAGTTTAAAAATAAAGGATTATTATGCTTCAAACTTGTATTTTTCCTGCGGCTGGTTATGGGACTAGATTTTTACCTGCTACAAAAAGTCTGCCTAAAGAAATGTTGCCTATACTTACTAAACCTTTAATCCATTATGGAGTTGATGAGGCTTTAGAAGCTGGAATGGATAATATGGGCTTTGTCACAGGAAGAGGTAAGAGAGCTTTAGAGGATTATTTTGATATTTCTTATGAATTAGAACATCAAATTTCTGGGACAAAAAAAGAATACTTACTTAAAGACATACGATCTTTAATCGATCAATGTACCTTTACTTTTACACGTCAAAATGAAATGCGTGGTTTAGGCGATGCTGTGCTTAAAGGAAAGCCTTTAGCAGGAGATGAAGCGTTTGGGGTTATTTTAGCTGATGATTTATGCGTGAATGAAAACGGCTTGAATGTAATGGCACAAATGGTTAAGATTTATGAAAAATATCGTTGTACTGTTATAGCGGTTATGGAGGTACCAAAAGAACAAGTTTGTAATTATGGAGTGATCGCTGGAAATACAGTAGAGGAGAATTTGATCATGGTAAATTCTATGATAGAAAAGCCTGATCCTGATGAGGCTCCGAGTAATTTAGCTATCATTGGAAGATATATTTTAACTCCGGATATTTTTGGAATTTTAGAAAATACAAATGCGGGTAAAAATGGAGAAATTCAACTTACCGATGCACTTTTAACGCAAGCAACTAATGGTATGGTTTTGGCTTATAAATTTGAGGGAAGGCGTTTTGATTGCGGTAGTGTTGAAGGTTTTGTCGAGGCGACAAATTATTTTTATGAGAAGAGCAAATGCTAAAAAATTCGATTTTTTTTAAAAAAGTAGAATTTTCTACCATTACTTCTTATGCCTATCGCATCAATGATGAGGTTCAAAGCGGTGAAATAGGGTATTATCATCTTTTTAATACGAGTTTGCCACTCATTGAAGAAAGTTTAGAATTTATCAAAAAACAAGATCATGTTAGAAATATTGTTTTGATTGGAATGGGCGGATCAAGTTGTGGGGTTAAGGCTTTAAAAGATATGCTTTTAAATCAAAAAAGCAAGGATAAAGAGCTTTTTATCCTTGATAATACAAGTACTTATTCTTTATTTTCTGTATTAGAAAAACTCAATTTAGAAGAAAGTTTATTTTTAATCACGAGTAAAACAGGTAGCACTATAGAGGTTGTTTCGCTTTTTAAATTGATCATTGATTATTTTAAGATTGAAATTTCTAATTTAAAAAAATATTTTGTTTTTATTACAGATGAGAATTCTAAATTGCATCAAGAAGGTGAAAATTTAGGCATTAAAAGTTTTTTTATTCCTTCAAATGTTGGAGGACGCTTTAGTGTTCTTTCAGCTGTTGGTATTGTACCACTTTGTTTTTGTGGCTATGATGTAAAAGCTCTTTTAGAAGGTGCTAAGGCTTGTTTTGATGATTTTTTTATCCATAAAAAAGAGGAAATTTTACAAAAGGCTTATCATTATTGTACGCATAAAAATGCAAATATCAATGTACTTTTTTCTTATGATGATGTTTTTAAGGGTTTTAATGAGTGGTATATTCAATTAATCGCAGAAAGTCTTGGAAAAAAGCAAGGTTATAAACGCATAGGACTTACGCCCATTGCTTTAATAGGTGCAAGGGATCAGCATAGTTTCTTGCAATTAATCATGGATGGCCCAAAAAATAAAACCATCACTTTTTTAAAAGTAAAAGACAATGAAAAATCGCCTATAATTCCTGATATTCATTTTAAATTTTTAGATTCTTTGAGTAATAAAGTCAATTTACACGATCTTTTAAACGCACAATGTGATGCGACAATGCATGCTTTGATTTCTGAAAATTTAAGCGTAGATGTTATAGAAATGGAAAAACTTGATGCTTGGCATGCGGGTTATTTGATGTATTATTATGAGCTTTTTACCTCAGCTTGTGGCATAATGCTAGGTATTAATACCTACAATCAGCCTGGTGTTGAAGTGGGGAAATTGATTTTAAAAAATATTTTAAAATCCTAACCATTTTTTAAATAAAAAGAGTATAATAGTTATTAGATAAATTATATGATATAAATTTTTAACTAATAATAATTATTATTTAAGAATTTTATGTTATAATTTTCAAAAATTAAAAAAGGAGTTTAAAATGTCAGTAGTTAAACAATTATTACAAATGCAAGCGGACGCTCATCACTTATGGATTAAATTCCATAATTATCATTGGAATGTAAAAGGTTTGCAATTTTTTTCAATCCATGAATACACAGAAAAGGCTTATGAAGAAATGGCAGAGCTTTTTGATGATTGTGCTGAAAGGGTTTTGCAACTTGGTGAAAAAGCGATCACTTGCCAAAAAGTTTTAATGGAAAATGCAAAAAGTCCTAAAGTGGGTAAAGATTGCTTTACACCAACTGAAGTGATCGAGTTAATCAAACAAGATTATGAGTATCTTTTGGCTGAATTTAAAAAGTTAAATGAGGCTTCAGAAAAAGAAGGAGATACAACTACAGCCGCATTTGCACAGGAAAATATTGCAAAATATGAAAAAAGTCTTTGGATGCTTAGCTCCACTTTACAAAACACTTGCAAAATGTAATTAAAAAGGGGTTTTTACCCCTTTATGATTTTGATACTTTTTTAAATTTATCATCTAAAAAATCTTTAACTCTTCAAGAATTAAATTCCAAAGAAAAATTACACTCTAAATTTCAAGAAAATAAAGAATATTTGATCCAAATGTATCATTATTCTTTGCTTTCTCATGCTGCTTATTTGAATTTAGATTTAAAAGATATCTTTGTTAAAGTTAGTCAAAAAGAATTCTTTAGGGTTTTAACAAATTTTTCTTATAAAAATGGTATAGCCATAGGAAAATTTGATCCTTTTATAGCATTTTATTTTATAAAAAATTTCGTTTTACTCGCTCATATTAATGAAAATTTCTTAGAATCTAAAGGCGGTTTTAGAGCGAGTTTGTTTCAAGATAGAAACACTCAAGAATTTATTTTAGCCATTGCTGGGAGTGATTTAAGGCCGATTAAATTTGATCTTGGAGATATTTGGAGTGATTTTTTAATTTTAAATCACAAAATCCCCAAAGCACAATATTTATCCCTTTGCTCCTTTTATAAAAAACTCAAATCAAAATTTCAATTTAAAAAAATCACTCTAGTAGGACATTCTTTAGGCGGATATTTAGCACAAATTTTTATGGCGCGTTTAGGATTTGCTGTAGATAGAATTTATACCTTTCAAGCTCCTGGGCTTTCTAAAAATATAAAAAATAACAGCTTACATATAAAAAATAATTCTTATCATTTTTATACCCATCATTTGCCTAAGGAGCAAATTTGCTGGCATCATTTTAATTTTGTCCAAGCCTTGTACTCTAAGAAGGGAAATGAGATCATCTTAAATTTAGGAACAAGATTGCATCATCCAAGACTTTGTCCTATGATGATTTATAAAGTTTTAAAACTTTTATGAAGAAAAAATTATTATAATATCCTTTTTAAAAGGAAAAAAATGAAAATATTGAATTTTTTCTATGAAAATGCACCCAAATTTGAAATAGACTATGAAAGAAAAGTGCAAATTTCACAAGCCAATATCATCCTTAAAGGCCCTAAAAAATCAGGCAAAAAAACCTTAATTTTTAATTATCTATCCCAATTTAAACCCGAAGAAATTTTATTTTTAAATTTAAGCGATATACGTTTTGAAAAAGAGAGTTTAAAACAACTTGGAGTTTTTTTGCAAAATCATCATCAAATCAAAATTCTTTGTCTTTATGATCTTGATTTTACTTTGGATTTGCAAGATATCAAAATTCCTATTATAGTAAGCACAGATAAAAAGGATTTGCATTTTAAAGATTTTAAAGAACTTTGGCTTGATTATTTTGATTTTGAAGAATTCATAAGTATCAATAAAAAAAATCTACCCATTAATCACTTAGTAGGGCTTTTTTTGCAAACTGGACGCAGTGAATTGAGCCAAAAAAATGATCTTTTAAAGCAAAGTTTTAACTTTTTAGAGCTTGAAATTTTAAAATATTTAGCCAAAAATTTAGGGCAACAAATCAGCATTTCTAAGTTATTTTTAGAGCTTAAAACAAAGATAAAAACTTCAAAAGACAGTGTTTATCATGCCATAAAAGAGCTTGAAAATCGTTATATTATTTATCCTATTATGCATGGTGAAAAAAAACTTCAAAAGATTTATTTTAGAGATTTTGGTTTAAGGAATAATCTTTGCATTTATAAGGATTTTGCACATTTATTTGAAAATGTGATTTTAAATGAGCTTTTTAAATTTCAAGAAGATTTTTTTTACAATAAATATTTTCATTTTTTTAGCAAAGAGTTAAAAATCGCTTATATTTCTAGTCCGACTTTGGATATTGATTTGATTAAAATTCGTGCAAGAAAAATCGTTTCTAAGGCTTTAGAATTAGGAATTTATAATGTGATATTTATCACCCTTTCGAGTGAAGATAGTTTTTTAGAGCAAGGGGTTAAATTTGAAATTTTGCCTTTTGATAAATTTGCACTCGGTTTTTAATTTTTAAAAAGATCTAAGCTTGGCTTAGAATTAAGATTATCGTATTTTTCAAGATGATATTTATCCATGACCTTTGTTACGATATCGATATAAAAATCTTTACGTTCTGAATAAGCGTGTAAGGTTCTTATAGCTTCAAAGCCTTTTATAAGTTTGCCTTCTTTCATATCTTGATACCTTGCTTCTCTAAAATTAGCGTAAGCAAAATGTCTGTTTAAATTTAAAACGTAAGAATTAACACTATCTTGTAAAGAATCAAAAATTTTAATTTTATGCTTTTTATTAGGATGTCTTAGATCGGGAATCAAGCCTTTATCACCCCAAGTCCATTCCCCAAAAAGATTGTTTGCTTCTTTTGCAAAACGACTAGTGCCGGTTGCGCTTTCAACTAAAGCTTGTGCTATGCCCATAGATTTTGGGATAGGAGCGATTCTTTTTTTATACTCGTAATAATCAAAAAGATTTTGCACTCGATATTTTTCTTTGAGTTCTAAAAGTTTGGCAAAAGCTTGTTGATTGGCCAATCTAAAGCCATTTTGAAATTCGTATTTAAAAAATGCATCGATGAAATCTTGCTCTTTAGCGATTTCTTTAAAACTTTCATCAAACATCGCATTCATTTTAACAAAAAAAACTTGCCTTTTTTCTTCTATGCTTAAGTTATAATAATCTTCCCCAAAGCCATCTTCTAAATTTGATGTAGCAAAAATTTGACTCAAAAAAAGACTAAGAAAAATTATAATTCGCCTCAAAACAGTATCTTACCTTTCCTTTAAAAAACAATTCTTCATGTTCTAATCTAAAATCAACTTTTTCTCCGCTTTTTGGAAATACGCTAGCTTTATCTTGAATTTTTTGCTCTAAAAATGCAAGATAAAAACAAGCTCCCATTCCTGTTCCACAAGCTAAAGTTTCATTTTCGACACCGCGTTCAAAGGTTCGTACCTTTAAGGAATTTTCATTTATGATTTTTGCAAAATTGACATTTGCATCATACTTTTTTCTCATTTTTTCACAAAGTATGATATCAAATTCATCTAAATTTTTACAAAAATGTACTAAATGTGGCACTCCAGTATCGCAAATTTGCCAAGTTTTTCCAAATTCTTCAAACGGGCTTTTTATATTTTTAACTTGTCCAAATGAAATTTCTACCAAATCATTTTCAACTTCGGCCTTGATCACACCTGCTCCAGTTAAAAAAGTCATTTTTGATGGTGTTTTATTGATATGATGTGCAAAATGTGCCGCAGCCCTTGAGCCATTGCCACACATACTTGCATAAGAGCCATCATTGTTATAAAATTCCCATTCAAAATCGTATTTTTCATGAGGCAAGATCACGATAAAACCATCTGCACCTATGCCTTTATAGCGATCGCAAATTTCTTTAGCTAATTCACTTCTATTTTCTTTTTTATCAGCATTTGTAATGATAAAATCATTGCCATTAGCACAATATTTATAAAATTTCAAATTATTCCTTTGGAGATTTTTTTAATCGTCAGTATACATTCTTTTTCAAAATCGGCATAAGAGCCAGTATTTTTTATAATCAAATCCGCTTTTTTAAGTTTTTCTTCGATATCCATTTGAGAATAAAGCCTTTCTTTGGCAGCTTTTAAATTTAAATTATCCCTTTTCATAAGTCTTTCTAGGCTTAATTCTTTAGGAGAATATATCAAGATCACTTTGCCTAAATTCTCATAAGCTTTGCTTTCAAAAAAAAGTGGAATTTCAACGAAATAGGGTTTATTTTGTTTTTCTAAAATTTGCATTTGCTCTAAAATTTGCATTCTGATTTTTGAGTGGGTAAAATCTTCTAATATTTTTTTTGCTTCCTGATCGTTAAAAATGATACTACCAAGAATTTTTCTATCGATTTTTTTGTTCTCTTTTAATAATTTTTGATTTTTTGTATTGAATTTTGAAAACATTTGTGCAAGTTCTAAAGAGTGTTGATCTAAAATTTCATGAGCGATTTCATCTGCGCTGATGCTTTGAAATCCCATAGAATTTGCAATTTGTATAAAAGTGCTTTTGCCGCAAGCGATTGAAGCGGTTACAAAAAAAGCATTCTTCATCTTATGCCTTATTAAAACTTTTTTCGTTAAAATAACTTTTTATTTCTTAAAGGAAAATTAATGAAAATTTCATACGAAGATGCTGGAGTAAGTATAGATAACGGTAATGCTTTTGTTGAAGCTATAAAGCCACTTGTAAAAGAAACTTTTAATGAAAATGTTATCGGTGGCATAGGATCTTTTTCAGGTGCTTTTAGAATGCCAAGTGGCTTTAAAAAGCCTGTGATGTTAAGTGCTACAGATGGAGTTGGGACTAAACTTCGCTTAGCTATAGACGCAAAAAAATACGACACCATAGGGCAAGATTTGGTTGCGATGTGTGTGAATGATCTTATTTGTAATTTTGCTACGCCTTTATTCTTTTTGGATTATTATGCTACGGCTAAATTAGAAGTGGATGTTGCAAAAGTTGTTGTTGAAGGGATCGCTAAGGGTTGTAAGTTGGCAAATTGTGCTTTAATCGGCGGTGAAACTGCTGAAATGCCTGGAATGTATGCAAAAGATGATTTTGATCTTGCTGGTTTTGCTGTAGGCATGGCTGAAGAAGATGAAATCGATCGAAGCAAATTTGTAAAAAATGGTGATATTTTATTGGCACTTCCAAGTTCTGGACTTCATTCTAATGGCTATTCTTTAGCTAGAAAAGTGCTTTTTGAAAGTTTAAAGATGAAGTTTGATGATAAAGTAGAAGGAAAAAATTTAATCGATGTTTTATTAGAGCCTACAAGAATTTATGTGCGTGATTTTCTTACTTTAAAACCTTTTATCAATGCTTTAGCACATATTACCGGTGGGGGCTTGGTTGAAAATTTACCGCGTGTTTTACCGCGTGGAATGGGAGCAATCATCCGAAAACATCATCTTAAAACCCCTGAAATTTTCTATACCATAGGCGAAGCGGTTGAAGAAAATGAAATGTATAGAAGTTTTAACATGGGTGTTGGTTTAGTGATGGTGGTTGATCCATCAAATGTAAGCAAGGTTTTAGAGGCAAGTGATGCTTTTATCATCGGTGAAATTGTGATCAATGAAGGTATAGTTTTAGAGTGATTTTTTAGCTTTTTGGGGATTGTGATGAAATTTCTTTCAGAAGATGATACTAGAGTAAAATTTATAGATACTAAGCTTTATAGTAGTTCTTGGAGTGAAGCTGATATTCGCAGAAATTATTATTTTACAACAGGTAGAAAGCTTTTAGGTGGTAAAAGAGGCGAAAGAAAATTTGTGGATTATTTGCTCACATATGAAGGAAAAAATCTTGCCGTAATCGAAGCTAAAAAACTTAGTAAAGATGCCTTAGATGGATTATCTCAAGGCATAGAATATGCAAAAAATTTAAATGTATTTTTTGTATATAGCACCAATGGAGAAAAAATTTATGAATACGATATGAGAAGCTCTAAAGGAGAATACATAGATAAATTTCCAACTCCAAAAGAGCTTTTTGATCGAATTCATGGCAATCTTAAAGAGTGGCAATACAAACTTTTAACGCAAAAACCGATGTATATGCCAGAAAAAGAGTTAAGGTATTATCAAAAAATAGCGGTTGATAAAGTCATAGAAGCAATTATAAATGATAAAGATAGAATTTTACTTACTCTTGCTACGGGTACAGGAAAAACAACTATAGCTTTTGCTTTATGTTATTGTTTATTGGAAGCAAAATGGAATAAAGAAAATAAAGATCAAAAACCTAAAATATTATTTTTATGCGATAGGATTACCTTAAGAGATCAAGCTTTGGGGGAATTTAATCCTATAGAGGGTGATTGCAAGGCAATTAGCGCTGAAGAGATAAAGAAAAATGGTGGAAAAATCATAACAAATGCTAATGTCTTTTTTGGAATTTATCAAAGTTTAGCTTCAAATTCAAAAGAACAAGAAAATACCGAAGAACAACAAGAGAGTAAATTTTATCTTCAATATCCAAAAGATTTTTTTGATCTTATCATTATAGATGAATGTCATAGAGGCGGAGCCAATGAAGAGGGAAGTTGGAGAGCGGTGCTTGAGTATTTTTCTTACGCGACTCAAATCGGTTTAACCGCTACCCCAAAAAAAGAAGAAAATATAGATACTTATGAATATTTTGGCGAAAGTGTTTATGATTATAGTCTTAAAAGTGGTATTGAAGATGGCTTTTTAACACCTTATAAAGTCAAACTCATCAAAACAAGCTTGAGTGATGGTTATGTTTATAATCCTAATGATTTGATACAAGGGGATCTTGAAAAAGGTTTTTACAAGCAAAGTGAATTTGAAAGAAATATATTTTTACCAAGATATAATGATTTTATCGCTAAGAAAATTTTAGAGCTTATAAATCCTATGGATAAAACTATCGTTTTTTGTGTCAATCAAACCCATGCGAGTGAGGTAAAAAGAGCTATAGATAAATACAAAAGCGTTAAAGAAGATGATTATTGTGTAAGGGTAACGAGCGATGAAGGTAAAATAGGGATTGATTATCTAAAGCAGTTTCAAGACAATGATAAAAGCTTTCCCGTTATACTTACAAGTTCTAAAATGCTTACAACGGGCGTGGATGCTAAAAATGTCCGCAATATCGTTTTACTAGCAAATATAGGTTCTATGGTGGAATTTAAGCAAATTATTGGGCGTGGAACTAGAGTGTATGAAGGTAAAGACTTTTTTACCATACTTGATTTTGTTGGCGCTACTAAGCTTTTTTACGATCCAAAATGGGATGGTGAAAAAATAGAAGAAATCAAAGAAAAAGAGCAAGAAAAAGAAAGAAAAGTCACCAAAGAGATAAAGAAAACAAAAGAAGAAAGCAAAGAGAAAAAAAGAGTAACTGTGCATCTTGTAGGTACAAAACTTAAAGTTTTAGATATCGTGACAAGTTATGTGGGATTAGAGGGTAAGCCACTTCGCACTAAGGAATTTTTGGAATTTTTGATAGGCAAGCTGGGTGAGTATTATGATGATGAGAAAAAATTGCGTGAAATTTGGAGTGTTCAAAGCAATAGAGAGAATTTTTTAAAAGCTCTTGCAAAAGATGGAGTGGATGAGGATGCTTTAAAAGATTTGAGTGAAATTTTTGAAAAGAAAGATTGTGATATATATGATGTTTTGGCGCATTTAAGTTTTAATAGCGAGATCAAAACAAGGCAAGAACGTGTTTTGCAAGTAGAAAATAGCGAATTCTTAAAACGTTTTCAAAGAGAAAAGGCTATAAAATTTATAGAATTTTTACTGAATCGATATCAAGAATACGGCATAAAAGATTTTGATGAGGGTTTAAAACCACTTATAGAGCTTAGTTCTTTGGGTAGTGTTAGAGAATTGGCCAATGAATTTGGAAGTTTAGAAAATTTAAAGCAAAGTTTTGATGACTTGCAAAGGGAGATTTATTTAAGATAGTATGGTTTAATTATTTAATAAAAAATAAAAGGATATTTTATGGCAAAAAATACAATAATTGAGGTTCATAATAAACAACTTGAAAAATATTCTGGTTCGTTTAATGAAATGGTTCAAAAATTAGGTATACCAGCAGATGTATTTCAAAATTATAATGACAGAATAACAGTTATAGTTAATCTTGAAAATATTTTATCTCGCATTGAGAAACATAAATTACAACAAGCAAACTATATTTCAAAATTTATGGCTTCCATTTCTGTTGGTTTATTTGATGCTGCGTTAAATTATTTATGGAATGAAACTATACTAAATATCAGAAATAAAATAATACAATATGATATCTCTTATTTTTTAGAGCAATCTTCTTTAAATGAGAATAATAAACGACAAATTAAATCAGATGAAGATTTAAGTAAATTAACAGACTTTGATTTATTAAAAGGTGCCAAAGAAATTGATTTGTTGAGTGAGACTGGTTATAAAAAATTAAATTATATTAGAGAGATGCGAAATGAAATGAGTGCAGCACACCCAAATAACAATGCTTTGAATGCTTATGATATGCTATCGCATTTGCAAACTTGTATAGATGAAGTAATTTGTTCTAAAGAGTCAGAAATAGCAATAAAAGTGAAAAAATTTCTAGGAAATATTAAAAAAAACTCTTTATCTGAATTAGAGATTATAGAAATTGGAGCATTTATAGAAAATCAATCCGATAAAAAAATTAATGCTTTAGCATTAGGTTTATTTGGTATTTACACTGATGAAAATACTGCTAATTTTGTTATTGATAATATAGATGCTTTATATCCATATATATGGAACAATTTAAAAGATGAAACAAAGTATAAAATTGGTATTAAAATTGCAGAATATTCTGCAAATGGTGACAATAATAGAAGCGCTAAGGGAAAAGAGTTATTAAAAAATGTTGATGATGGAATGTCTTATTTATGTAAAGAACATAAAATTGTAGAGTTAAAAAAAGAGTTGGAAAATCTTATCAATGCGCACAATGCATATGATAATTTTTATAAAGAGCCATATTATGCTAAAAAAATAGAGAATTTGGTTGGTAAAAAATTTGATATTCCAAAAAATATAGAATATGAGTATGTTTTAACTATGATTAATGTATTTTTAGGCAATCGATTTGGAGTTTCATGGGAAGCTTGTGAAATTTATTTATTGTTAATAAAAAATTTTACAGAAAATCAAATGAAATTAGCCATACAATCAATTTTAGAAGATGAGATAAATAGAAAGTTGGAATTTAGCCAAATAGCAAGAGAGCAATTTTTAAAAATGATTGGAATGTTTAAGCAAAAATTAAAAAATTCGAACCTAATTAAAATATGTGGAGATATGGAAAAAAGCCAAAATTTATATGCTTTTTTTGGAAAAGATATTGATGAAGAGTCAAAAAAGAATATTTTAAATACTCGTTTTAAATAGGTTATGTTGAAAAATTGGGAAATTAAAACACTTGAAGAAGTTTGTAAAAATTCAAGTTCAAATTTAGCATTAAAAGATATTAAAGATAAAAATGGACGATATCCTGTTTTTGGTGCTAGTGGGATTGTCGGCTATGTGGATTTTTATCATAAAGATAAAGAATGTTTGGGCATAGTTAAAGATGGGGCAGGGGTAGGAAGAATTTTTATATTGCCAAAAAATACTTCAGTTATAGGAACTTTAAATTATTTAGAAACTTTTGAAAATATCAATCTTAAGTATTTGTTTTATTTTCTCAATAATATTGATTTTTCAAAGTATGTTTTAGGTACAGCTATACCGCACATTTATTTTAGAGATTATAAAAAAGAACAAATTCCTATACCGCCACTCAAAGAGCAAGAAAGGATAGTGGGGATTTTAGATGAGAGTTTTGCAAAGATCGATGAGAGTATAAAAATTTTAGAGCAAGATTTGCTCAATTTAGATGAATTGATGCAAAGTGCTTTACAAAAGGCTTTCAATCCTTTAAAAGACAATGCTAAGGAAAATTATCAACTCCCGCAGGGTTGGGAATGGAAAAGCCTAGGTGAGATTTGCCAAATTTTAGGCGGCGGAACTCCAGATACAAAAAATCCTATTTTTTGGTATTCAAATCAAACAGATGAAACACAATGTGAAAAAAGCGTTGTCGGGGGTTTGGGGGATTTTAAGGGGGATAAGGGGAGCGACTTCGCAATTAAAGCCCCCTTGTCCCCCTTGGAAAAAAACTATTATTGGGCAACCCTTGTAGATACAAAAGAAAAATATTTATATCGAACAAAAAAGAAAATTACACAAAAAGGCTTAGATTGTAGCAATGCAACTTTATTGCCTATAAATTCTGTTATTTTCTCATCTCGTGCTTCAATTGGAGAGATAAGCATCGCGAAAGTAGAAACCGCAACAAATCAAGGTTATAAGAATTTTATTTGTGATGAAAGTGTATTGTATTATGAATTTTTATATTTTGCATTAAAACATTTTACCAAAGAAATAGAATTGTTAGCACAAGGTACAACTTATAAAGAAGTAAGTAAGACAAAAATCAAAGAATTTAAAATCCCACTACCACCACTAAAAGAGCAAGAGCAAATCGCTTCGTATTTAGATGAGCTTTCTTTAAATATCAAGGCTTTGAAAGAAAATTACAAAACTCAAATCAAAGACTATGAAGAACTTAAAAAATCACTACTGAAAAAAGCCTTTGAAGGAAGATTGTAAATGTTAAAATTTTTGAAAAATTTTAACACATTAGCTAGATATGTTAAAAATTTTTGATTTTTTTAACATATTTTTTTAAAGGATAAAAATGCAAAATAAGATCGATCGAATCACCGATATTTTAAGACGCGATGATGGTATAAGTGGTGCTATGCATTATACCGAGCAGATTAGCTGGATACTTTTTTTGAAATTTTTAGATGATTATGAAGAAGAATTAAAAATCGAGGCGATGTTAAATGACAAATCTTATCAAAGCATCTTAGATGAGAAATTCAGATGGCAGGTTTGGGCAGCGCCAAAAAAAGATGGCAAACTTGATGTAAAAAATGCTTTGAGCGGATCAGATTTGCTTGATTTTGTCAATAAAGAACTTTTTGTTTATCTTAAAAATTTTAAAAACAATGAAAATTTTAAAAGCATAGAATACAAAATAGGCGGTATATTTGAATTTATAGACAATCGCATCGCCAATGGACACACCTTAAGAGAAGTTATAAATATCATCGATGAGTTGAGCTTTAACAAAGAAAGTGATGTTTTTGCTTTAGGAGAAATTTATGAAAAGCTTTTAAAAGATATGGGAAGTGATGGGGGAAATAGTGGAGAATTTTACACTCCACGTCCTCTAATAAAAACTATGGTTGAGGTGATAAATCCTAAGGCTAAGGAAAGAATTTACGATCCATCTTGTGGAAGTTGTGGTTTTTTGGTGGAGAGCTTTTTTCATATTTTATACAAAGATAGAGCTAAGAGAGAAAAGGCGAATTTGAGCGTAGAAGAGCTTGAATTTTTAAAAAATGATGCGCTTTTTGGTAAGGAAAAAACTCCGCTTAGTTATGCAATGGGTGTTATGAATATGATACTTCATGAAATTTCAAGTCCAAATATCATCAAAACAAACACGCTTAGCAAAAAAATTACAGATATAAGCGAAGATGAAAAATATGAAGTGATCTTAGCAAATCCGCCTTTTGGAGGCAAAGAAAAAGAACAAATTCAAGAAAATTTTCCTGTAAAGTCAAACGCTACTGAACTTTTATTTTTACAGCACATTTTAAAATCTTTAAAAAACAACGGAAGATGTGCTATTGTCGTGCCTGAAGGCGTGCTTTTTCAGAATTCAAATGCTTTTGTGAGTGTTAAGAGGGATTTACTTGATGATTTTAATTTAGAATGTGTTTTGAGTTTGCCAAGCGGGGTATTTTTGCCTTATAGTGCGGTTAAGACTAATGTATTGTTTTTTTCCAAAGGTTTAAGAAGTATCATAGATGAAAAAACTAAAGATGTGTATTATTATGAATTGATTCCTCCTTATAAACTGACAAAAAATAAACCTTTAGAATACACGCATTTTGATGAGTTTTTAAAATGTTATAAAGATAGAAAAATCACGGCTAATTCTTATCTTGTTAGCCTTGAAGAACTCAAAAATAGAAATTATGATCTAAGCGCTAAAAATCCAAATGTTAAAGAAGAAAAATCTTTGCGTGAAGTGGAAGAAATTTTAGAGGAATTAAAACAAAATCAAGAAAAAGCTAAAGAGTTATTTGTTGGCATCTTAAAAACTATAAGATAAACTAGATTTAAAATGATTTATATATAATAAAAAGCTTAAATTATTTTTTTACAAGGAAAATTTATGGAAGATCGACAAAAAATCGCTAGAAATGTGAAAATTTTTGCTTTTGCGAGTTTGATTTTTGGTGCGTTAGGCGGTTTAATACCGTTATTGAGTATAGTTAGTTGGATTTTATATATCATTGTTTTATATAAACTCAAAGTTCATGCTGGCGCTAAGAAGTTATTTATTAATTTTTTTAGTATGGTAGGTATCGGTTTTTTTGGTGGTATCATTGTGGGTATTTTACTGTATGGCGTTCATGAACAAGGCACTATTATAGTTGTAGAAATTTTATTGTGGATTATTTCTTTAGCAGTTTCTTACATATTTGCTAAGAATATGTTTTATGAAATCGCAAGAGTAACTCATCAAAAATATTTTATCAAAGCTTTTTACACAGGTTTTATAGGTATTTTAGTTTTTGTTGTAGATGCAGGTATAGTTTTGATTTTAGGATTAAATGGAAATGAAAGTATTTTTATCTTAACAATTATTTCAATTTTAGTTTTTGTAGGAATTGTACTTTTGATTATAAGTTGTATTTATTATGTTTTAGCTTGGATTAAATTTAAAAGTTTTGATGAAGAGATAGAAATAAATAATATAGAAAATCAAATTGATTTAAACTCAAAAAAATAAAAGGAAATCTTATTGGAAGATCGACAAAAAATCGCTAGAAATGTGAAAATTTTTGCTCTTATAGGTTTAACGCTTGGCTTGTTAGGTTTTACTCCTATGATAGGTTTATATTTTAGTTTAGTTAGCTCTATTTTATTTATCATTGTTTTTTATAAACTCAAAGTTCATGCCGGTGCTAAGAATTTATTTAGTAATTTGTTTAGTATGGTAGGTATTATTATATTTAGTGGTATCATTGGAGCTATTTTGATACAAGGTGCTGAACAACTTACTGCTATAGTTTTGAAATTGTTATTAAGTGTTATTATCTTGATAGTTTTTTATAAATTTTCTAAGAATATATTTTATGAAATCGCAAGAGTAACGCATCAAAAATATTTTATTAGAGCTTTTTACACAGGTTTTATAGGCATTCTAGTTTTTATTGTAGGCATGGGTTTATTTTTATGGAATTTAGAAATAAGAATTATTAATCTAGATTTCATTCCTATGGGCGGCAATATGGGTTTTACTCCTATGAGTAGCAATATAGATTTTAAAAGTATTTCTATCTTAGCAGTTGCTTCGATTTTGCTTTGTGTGGGAGTTATATTTTCTCTTATAAATTTTATTTATCATGCTTTAGCTTGGTTAAATTTTGAAAGCTTTGATGAAGGGGTAAAAGAAGAAAATTACACAACAACCACTCAAGGATTAAAACTTATCAAAATTATAATGATTTCTAATTTATCATTAAATTTTATTTTAAATATTGGCTTATGGATTGCTTTTATTTTGAATAAAGATTTTTTAGTAGAGTATTTCTCTGTAAAGGGTTTGCTAATTGCTATTATTATTGGAATTTGTCTTTTTTATACACTTTCTTTTATATCTGTCATGCTGCTTTGCAAAAAAATACGATCGTATAAAATGTTATTGTTTTTTATTTCGTGGATAGTTTTTGATTGTATCGGTAGTCATTTGATTCCGCTATATTTGATTCCGCTATATGATTATTTTACATCTTTATATGGGTTTTTTCTTTGTAGTGCCTTATCTTTGATTTTAAGTATTGCATCAGCATTTTTCTTTTTTAAAGAACTAGTCAAAATAAGTGGAATGAAAATCTTTTTTGTAGTTTTTATTTTTTTATTTTTGTATGATTTTTATGTTTGGTTTCGACCAATAGCAGATATTTTAATGGGTGATTATTTTGCAAGATTAGATTATTTAGACTTATTTAACATAAGACAGCTTTTAAGATCTTATTCTAGAAATTTACCTAAGTTAATAAATTGTATCTATATCATCCCTTTTATTATTACTTGGAGTCGGTTGAAGATAAAAATTATGCCTAAGGCATAAACTAATCAACTAAAAGTTTGAATTATTTTTACAAGGAAAATCTATGAAAAATCGACAAAAAATCGCTAGAAATGTGAAAATTCTTGCTCTTATAGGTTTAATGCTTGGCTTGTTAGGTTTTACTCCTATGGTAGGTTTATATTTTAGTTTAGTTAGCTCTATTTTATTTATCATTGTTTTTTATAAACTCAAAGTTTATGCCGGTGCTAAGAATTTATTTAGTAATTTGTTTAGTATAATAGGTATTAATCTAGCTTTTTTAATGCCTGTATTTTTAATTTTACATGCAAAAGGTATGATAGGCAATGAATATATGATAGTGCTAATTACGGCATGTATGATTTTTGATTATTTATTATCTTATAAATTTGTCAAAAATATATTTTATGAAATCGCAAGAGTAACTCATCAAAAATATTTTATCAAAGCTTTTAAGTTGTTTTTTATAGGTTTGTTAATCTTTATTGTAGGCATGGGTTTATCTTTAGGGAATTTAGAAATGAAAGTTATTAATCTAGGTTTCGTTCCTATAGGTGGCAATATAGATTTTAAAAGTATTTCTATCTTAGCAGTTGCTTCGATTTTGCTTTGTGTGGGAGTTATATTTTCTCTTGTAAGTTTTATTTATCATGCTTTAGCTTGGTTAAATTTTGAAAGCTTTGATGAAGAGAAAAAAGAAAAAAACTATACAACAACCACTCAAGGATTAAAACTTATCAAAATTATAATGATTTCTAATTTATCATTAAATTTTATTTTAAATATTGGCTTATGGGTTGATTTTAAGTTTATTTTCAATGGTTTGAATTTTCTTTCTAATTCTATGCAAATTGTTAATATTACTGGAATTTGTCTTTTTTATACACTTTCTTTTATATCTGTCATGCTGCTTTGCAAAAAAATACGATCGTATAAAATGTTATTGTTTTTTATTTCGTGGATGGTTTTTGGTTGTATCGGTAGCTATGTGATTCCGCTATTTGATTATTTTACATCTTTATATGGGTTTTTTCTTTGTAGTGCCTTATCTTTGATTTTAAGTATTGCATCAGCATTTTTCTTTTTTAAAGAACTAGTCAAAATAAGTGGAATGAAAATCTTTTTTGTAGTTTTTAGTTTTTTATTTATTTGTGGTTTTTATGTTTGGTTTCAACCAATAGCAGATATTTTAATAGATCGTTTTTTAAGATTTTCTGATTCGGGATATTTACTAGATTTTTTTAGTTTAAGCGATCTTGTAGAATCTTATCCTGTAGTTTTAATTGATTTGATAAATTGCATCTATATCATCCTTTCTATTGTTGCTTGGAGTCGGTTGAAAATAAAAATTATGCCTAAGGCATAAACTAATCAACTAAAAGTTTGAATTATTTTTACAAGGAAAATCTATGGAAAATCGACAAAAAATCGCTAGAAATGTGAAAATTTTTGCTCTTATAGGTTTAATGCTTGGCTTGTTAGGTTTTACTCCTATGGTAGGTTTATATCTTAGTTTAGTTAGCTCTATTTTATTTATCATTGTTTTTTATAAACTTAAAATTCATGCTGGTGCTAAGAATTTATTCAGTAATTTTTTTATTGCCATATTTATAAATTTAATTTTCTTTTCCTTTGCTATTTTAATTTTGCATCCAACCGGTCATATAAGTTTTGAACATGTAGTGGAAATAATTGCAGTATGTATGATTATTGATTGTTTATTATCTTATAAATTTGTCAAGAATATATTTTATGAAATCGCAAGAGTAACCCATCAAAAATATTTTATCAAAGCTTTTAATTTGTTTTTTATAGGTTTATTTATATTTGTTGTAAGTGTGAGCATAGGTTTATTTTTATTAAATTTAAATGTTGATTTTTCTCTTTCTTATATACTTAATGTGCTTTTAGATAGAGGATTTGATGAGAATAACGCCTTTTTTTCAATTGGTGCTTCAATCTTAATTTTTATAGCAGCTTTATTTTTAATTATAGGGTTTATTTATTATGTTTTAGCTTGGTTAAATTTTGAAAGCTTTGATGAAGGGATGAAAGAAGAAAATTATACAACAACTACTCAAGGATTAAAGCTTATTAAAATTATAATGATTTTTGCTTTAATATCAAATTTTCTTTTGAACACTAGTGTTCAGATTGTTTATGATTTTATTTTCCCTTATATTTTTTTCTCAGAAATAGAAGTTTTTAATTTCGAGTCGATTTTTTCCCCTAAAGCAATTGCAATTGTTTTAGAATGTCTTTTTTATATATTTTCTTTTATATCTGTCATGCTGCTTTGCAAAAAAATACGATCGTATAAAATGTTATTGTTTTTTATTTCGTGGATGGTTTTTGATTGTATCGGTAGTCATTTGATTCCACTATATGTGATTCCGCTATATGATTATTTTACATCTTTATATGGGTTTTTTCTTTGTAGTGCCTTATCTTTGATTTTAAGTATTACATCAGCATTTTTCTTTTTTAAAGAACTAGTCAAAATAAGCAGCATGAAAATCTTTTTTGTAGTTTATATTTTTTTCTTTGCTTATCATTTTTACCCAATAGATAATGTGCTGGTAATTTCTCAATTAGAAGATCTTATGAAATTTTTTGGCTTAAATGATTTTATAAAAGTTTATTTAAAAAGTTTTATAATGTTTTTTGATTTAGAAAAATTTACTTATTTTCGTATTAATTTAAATTGTATCTATATCATCCTTTTTATCATTGCTTGGAGTCGGTTGAAGATAAAAATTATGCCTAAGGCATAAAAACTATATCAACCAAACTCTCATTTTCTAAAATTTCACATTCTTTAGGAACGATCATTAATGCAGCCTTGTGATTAAGGTTGTTAATGATCGCACTAGAGCCTTCTTTTTTTCCTTCTAAATTGACTAAAATACGTCCTTCCTTAAATTCTACATTGCAAGCAACGAATTCCAAATAAGGCGTTTTTTTCTTATAACTTCCTTGCAAAAAAGCTTTAATGATATAATCTTTTTCTTGACACAACCAAGAATTTAAAATCTCTCTTGCATAAAGATTAAACATCACCATAGCAGAGTATGGAAAACCAGGTAAGGCGATGATGAATTTATGATTTGCTTTAGCGATTTTGATGTGGCGTCCTGGTTTGATATCTACTTTATCAATGATGATTTCATATTCTTTAACAGCGCTTTTCAAAAAATCAAAATCTCCCATAGAAACTCCGCCTGTCGTGATTAAAATATCGCAGGACTCTAAAGCACTTTCTAAAGTTGCCAATGTCGCTTTTTCATCATCTTTTAAAAGTGGAAAAACCCTTGTATCACAAGCTAAATTTTTAGCTAAATTAGCGATAGCAATGTGATTAGAGGAGCGAATTTGAGCAGGATTGTCCAAGGTTTCTCCTAGATCTTTGATTTCACTACCGCTGCTTAAAACTCCAATGATTGGTTTTACAAAAACGCTGATGTGAAAAAAGCCTAATTCTGCTAAAAGTGCAATTTCACTATAATTTAATTTTGTACCTTTTTTGAGTAAAATTTCATCTTTTTTATAATTTTCTCCAATTTTTCTAACCGCAAAACCTTTTTTAACGCTTTTTTCTATAAAAATTTGATCTTTTTCCATGCGGACGTTTTCAACTGGAACAAGCGTGTCGCTTCCTAAACTCATCAAAGAGCCTGTAAAAGTTTTGACACAAGTTCCATTTGTTACTTCAAATTGTGGCATGGTGCCCGCAGGAGTTGCGCCTAAAATTTTTAAAGCCTTATCTTGATCTTCAAATTTAATCGCATAGCCATCCATAGCCGAAGTTTCCATTTCAGGCTGATTTTTAAGCGCTTTAATATCACAAGCTAAGATACGTCCTAAACATTGAGTGAGTGCTATTTTTTCTATTCTTTCATAACTTTTTATATGAGAATGTAAAATTTTTAAACTTTCTTCATAAGAAATTAACATTAATTATCCTTTACCAATTTAAATTCCAAATCTTTATAATCATAATAAACACTATAAATTTCATCAGGAGCACCGAAAACACGATGAAAATCTTTCCATAAAGGAAAGATTTTTCAAGTTTGTTTATCGCTTTTTGGTTTTTTATCACTTAAAGTTGTTGCTTTAAAAATTTGTTTGATCATGATAAAATTCCAGCCCCTAAAAGCTTACTTGATCTATCTAGGGCATAAATTCTTTCACCATGTTTAAGATCGTATTTCCAAATGGGTGCATTAGCTTTAAAATCTTCAACAAAGTCATTTATAAGTTTTAAGCCTAATTTTCTTTGTTTGCTTAAAACACCTGCAAAATATGAACTTTCTCCAATTTTTACATCGCCAATAGAATGCGCAAATAAAAGATAAACAGGCTCTTTTTGAAGTCTTTCTTGCCAATTTTTAAACCAAGAAATGAGTAAAGGCTCGTAAATATCAAAACTCAAACCTTCCACCTTATCATCATCTCTGACTATGCCGCAAAAAGTGATTAAAGCCCCACAATTTTGTTTGATGCTAAATTCATACCATTTTGTATAAATTTCAGGGATATTTAAAGGGCCTTTATGGAGTGAAAAGTATTCCATCAACCACCGCCAACAGGAGGTAAAAGTGCGATTTTATCTCCATCTTTAAAAGTTGTATTTTCATCAAAAATGATTTCATCGTTTAAGGCTACCGCACAAAGATCAAGCCATTTTTTCAAACTTTCATCTTGTTTTAACAACTCTTTTAATTCTTTTAAATTTTTAACTTCTAATTCCAAACTAGCTTTATTAATGGGTCCTAAAAATTCAATTTTTACCATTATTTTCCTTTACTTTTAAATTTCCCATCATGCCTAAATCTTCATGTTCTAAAATATGACAATGATACATTCTAAGTCCAACAAAATCTTGTTTCATTCTTAGTCTTAATTCTTCTTTTGGACGCACGTTAATGGTATCTCTTAAGGCTCTAAATTCAGCTTTTTTTATATCACCATTTAGTTTCGATGAAATAAGTTCAAATTGCGTTCCATGTATATGAAAAGGATGATCCATGTGCGAGTCATTGATAACGATCCAATCCTCAACAACTCCAACCTTTGAAATCAAGTCTATGCGGTTTAGATCGTAGGTTTTTTTATTGATTAAAAACATAGAAGCTAAAGCAGCTTTTTGTTCTTCTTTGCTTTTTTTCATCATGCCGTGCATTTTGTGATGATCTTCACTCATTATGATTTCTTTGAAATCTTGCGGATCTTTTAAGGTTTCAAATTTTCTCAAAGTAGAAGGCAGATTTTTAGGATTTTTTTCTATATTAAGATGGGCTAAGAATAAATTTTCTTTCTTTTCCTTAACCATCATTTTATCTCTATCATAATAAATGCTTTCTAGTTTTAACTCCCCTTTTTTATCCGTTTGTATGAAAACTTCCATTCTTGAAGCAGGAGCTAAAAATAATTCTTCTTTGATTATAGGTTTTTCTATAAGCCCACCATCAGTTCCCACTAAGATAAATTTAGCGTTTTGAATTTTTAAATTTAAATATCTTGCCGAACAAAGATTATAAAGACGAATTCTTTCACCTTGTAGAGAAATTTTAGGTTGATATTGTCCATTGATCAAGACAAATTCACCCTCTCTTCCATTAAGCCAATCTGTTAAAGTATTTTCAGGAATTTGCGCGTTTTCATCGAGTCTTAAATCACTAAAAACTAAATCTTTTTCATCAAAATGAGATAAAGCATCTTTTCTAGCCTTGATCACAAAAATTCCAGCAAGCCCCATATAAACTTGTTTAGAGGTGATGTAATGAGGATGTGGATGATACCAGTATGTGCCTGCAGAATTTAAAGGCAATGTGAAACGATAAATTTTTTCCTTTCCTGCTAAAATAGGATCATGTGGGCTACCGTCTTGATCAGGAGGAACAGGAACGCCATGCCAATGTATAGTTGTAGGTTCTTTGAGTTGATTTTTGACTAAAATTTCAACCGTGTCGCCTTCATAAACTTCTATTTTTGGGCCAGGGATTAAACCATTGTAAGTGTAGCATTTGGTTTTTTTGCCTTTGATGAGTTCTATTTGGCTTTCTTTAATCTCTATAGTAGCGCGGAAAAAATTTTTTTCTTTACTTTCATTTTTAAGCAAAGTTAATTTTTTTAGTTTTTTTCCACTTGGAAACTGATCCTTGCTAAGAAGTTTAAGATCATTAGGTGCAAAATTGATAAAAGAAGTGTTGATGGCATTAGGGGTATTATTGTGATGCGTTTGATGCATAGGGGAACCATAAGCTATACCAATACTTGCTAAACTTAAAGCATTAAATTTTAAAAATTGTCTTCTATTCATTATAAATTCCTTAAATGATAAAATCGTATTATAATCATTATTTTTAAAAGCTCAGTAAATTATTTAAAATTTGGCTTGTTTTTGGTATCATTTCGCAAATTATAAGGAAGTGTTTATGTATGGAAAAATTCAAACCCCAGCTTATATTTTAGAAGAAGATAAATTACGTAAAAATTGCGAACTTTTAGCTTATGTCGGTGAAGAAAGTGGGGCAAAAATTTTATTAGCCCTTAAAGGCTTTGCTTTTTCAGGAGCGATGAGGATTGTCGGAGAATATTTGCAAGGTTGTACTTGTAGCGGACTTTGGGAAGCACAATTTGCTAAAGAATACATGGATAAAGAAATTCATACTTATTCTCCAGCTTTTAAAGATGATGAAATCAAAACAATTTCTTCTTTATCGCATCACATCGTTTTTAATTCTTTATATCAGTTTGAAAAATATAAAAATATATGCGCTAAAAATTCCCTTGGACTTCGCTGCAACCTTGAATTTTCTTTAGCTCCAAAAGAGCTTTATAATCCTTGCGGAAGATATTCTAGGCTTGGAATTCGTGCTAAGGATTTAATGGATGCTAATTTAGAAGGTATTGAGGGTTTGCACTTTCATGCTCTTTGTGAAGAAAGCGCACAAGCTTTAGAGCAAGTTTTAAAGGTATTTGAAAATAATTTTTCTTCATGGATTAAGAAGATGAAATGGGTTAATTTTGGTGGGGGTCATCATATCACAAAAAAAGGCTATGATATCCAAAAACTTATTGATCTTTGTAAGAAATTTAGCGATAAATACGGCGTTCAAGTGTATTTGGAACCAGGGGAAGCTGTGGGTTGGCAAACAGGTGTGCTTGTATCCAGTGTGGTTGATCTTGTAGAAAATGAAAAGAAAATCGCTATTTTAGATACTTCAAGTGAAGCACATATGCCAGATACTATTATCATGCCTTATACAAGTGAAGTTCAAGACGCTAGAATTTTAAGCACAAGAGAAGGAGAAAGCATTTCTTCTTTGGAAAAAGATGAAACAGCGTATTTGCTAACAGGAAATACTTGTTTAGCGGGTGATGTGATGGGAGAGTATGCTTTTAAAAAAGAGTTAAAAAGGGGTGATAAGGTTGTGTTTTTGGATCAAATTCATTATTCTATTGTTAAAAATACAACTTTTAATGGTATAAGATTGCCTAATTTAATGTTTTTAGATAAAAATAAGAATTTAAAAACTATAAGAGAATTTACTTATGAGGATTATGCAAAAAGGAATTAATTTATTATTTCTATCTTGCATAAAATATTTTTCATCTTAAAAATATACTGATATTTTTTACATTATTAATTTTTAAATTCTATATTTTATAAATGATGAATTTTGCTTATTTTTAATAATTGATTGTGTTTAAAATGAGTAAAATTCAGTTTTTTTTAACTCAAATCATAATAAGATAGAACCTATTGAAATTTAGGATTTAAAGACTATATTAAGTCATATTTGCATAATAAAGTCTGTTTGATTTTTACAAATCTAAATTTTTAGGAATTGATTATGAATTTAGAGCAATTGAGATTAGCAAGAAGTCTTTATTATCAATTTTTTGGCGATCTTTTTGTTTTTTCTTATTCTAAACAACATTTAGATTCTTTATATCGTTGTTTGGAAGTAATGAAAGAAAATTTGTTTGATGAAGATTTGTTAGATAGTTTTGATTTGTTATTACAAAATTCGCAAAAAAACTTGGAGTTATTTTTTAAAGAATATGAAGAGCTTTTTTTATCTTTAAAGAGTGCTATTCCTATGACATTTTCATATCTTGAAGAAGGTTTTGAAAATTCAAAAGCCTTACTTTGTGTGAGAGAAATTCTTTCAAAAAGTATTTTAAGACGCAATGAAATGAAATTTAAAGAAAGTGAAGATAATGTAGGATTTTGTTTTTTATTAATGAGTGAGTTTTTAAAATTAAAAGAAGATGATTTAGCTAAGGAGTTATTTCAAAAACTAATTCATCAAAATATTGATGAATTTATCACGCTAATTTTAGAGCATAAAAAAGCGTATTTGTATAAAGAAATAGCTAAGATACTTGCAACTTTTATAGAATTTGAAAGATCGTGTTTTAATCTTGGTAAAGTTTTAAAAACCACTTCTAAAAAAGTTCAAAACGATCTTTCAAGATCTGAAATTCTAAGAAGAGAGGTTAATAAAAAAAGGAGGATGAATGCAAAATCGTAGAGAATTTCTTAAAAAATCCGCTTTGGCTTTAGGAAGTGCTAGTTTATTGCCTAGTGCCGGTTTAGCTTTTGCTAAAGAAGAAAATAAAGATGTAGTAAAAGGTAAAAGTAAGAAAAAAGAAGTGCTTTTTCAAAGAAGTGCAAATTGGGAAAATTATTATACAAAGGCTGAATAATGTCAAGTGTTGATATAAAACTTAATCGTCGTAATTTTTTAAAAATGACGGCTCTTTCAAGTTTAGCTACCCCTTTGCTTGCAAGAAGTGAAAATCTTAGAGAGGCAAGCAAGACTGAATTAAAAGAAGCGTTTGAGGGAAGCAAAAAAATTAAGACAATCTGCACAGCTTGTTCTGTGGGTTGTGGCATCATTGCTGAAGTGCAAAATGGAGTTTGGGTACGTCAAGAAATCGCTCAAGATCATCCAATAAGTTTAGGTGGGCACTGCTGCAAAGGATCTGATATGATCGATATGGTGCGTTCTCATGTGCGTTTAAAATACCCTATGAAAAAAGAAAATGGAGAGTGGAAACGCATTTCTTACGAACAAGCTTTAAGCGAGATCGGAGAAAAACTTGCCACTTATCGTAAAGAAAATCCAGAAAGCGTGATGTTTTTGGGATCTGCCAAACTTAATAATGAACAAGCTTATTATATAAGGAAATTTGCAGCATTTTTTGGAACCAATAACGTAGATCATCAAGCTCGAATTTGACATAGTGCAACAGTCGCCGGTGTGGCGAATACATTTGGTTATGGCGCTATGACAAACCATCTTGGAGATATACAAAAAAGTAAGTGTATTATTATCATCGGTGCAAATCCTGCAGTAAATCATCCAGTAGGTTTTAGGCATTTCTTAAAAGCTAAAGAAAAGGGTGCTAAGCTTATTGTTGTGGATCCTAGATTTACAAAAAGTGCGGCAAAGGCGGATATTTATGCAAGAATTCGTCCAGGAACTGATATAGCTTTTATGTATGGAATGCTAAAAATTATTTTTGATGAGGGCTTAGAGGATACAAAATATATCGATGAAAGGGTTTTTGGAATCGATAAAATTCGTGAAGAGGCCGCAAAATGGACAGCAGAAGAAGTTGAAAATGTCACAGGAATTTCTAAAGAGCTTTTAGTAGAGATCACTCATGAAGTGGCTAAAAATAAACCGACTACTTTAGTATGGGCTATGGGTTTAACTCAACATTCTGTAGGAACTTCAAATACGCGTTTAGCTCCTATTTTACAGATGGTGCTTGGAAATATAGGTAAATTTGGCGGCGGGGTTAATATCTTGCGTGGTCATGATAACGTTCAAGGCGCATCGGATATGGCTTGTTTGAGTGAAAATTTACCAGGTTATTATCCTTTAAATGAAGCGACTTGGAGGTATTACGCTAAAATTTGGGGTGTGGATTATGAATGGCTTTTAGGAAATTTTGTCAGCAAAGATTGGATGCATAAAACCGGACTTTCTCTTGCTAGATGGTGGGCAGCAGCTTTAAATGGCAAAGATGGAAATGATAGGGTTGATAATGCAGGAACGCCTTTAAAAGCTTTAGTTGTTTTAGGAAATGGTATCACTTCAACCGCACAGCAAGCTAAAGTTAAAGAAGGTTTAGAGGCTTTAGAACTTTTGGTTTTAGCAGATCCTTTTGTAAATGAAGCAGGTATTATCGCAGAAAGAAAAGATGGAATTTATCTTTTACCGGCTGCAACTCAATTTGAAACCAGTGGAAGCGTAACAGCGACTAATCGTAGTGCGCAATGGAGATTTAAGGTTGTTGATCCACTTTATGAGAGCATGGAAGATCAAGAAATTTTATTTGAACTTGCTAAAAAGCTTGGCTTTTATGAAGATTTCACTAAAACTTTGCGAGATGAAAAAGGTGAGATTGTTTGGCCTGAAAATGCTACAAAAGAAATTGCTAGAGCGGTTAGAAGTATAGGTTTAAATGGTTGGAGTCCTGAAAGACTTAAAAAACATACTTTAAATTGGGATAAATTTAACGAAGTCACTTTAGAGGGAAAAGATGAGGTTGATGGTGAATATTACGGACTTCCTTGGCCTTGCTGGAGTGATAAGCATCCAGGAACTCCTGTGCTTTATAATGTGGATGTTGAAGTAGCAAAAGGTGGTATGGGCTTTAGAAATAATTTTGGGCTTGAATATGAAGGTGAAAGTTTATTAGCTAAAAATGCGCCTTTAAATTCACCTATTGATACAGGATATCCACAAATCACTAAAGAAAATATTGAAAAAATTTTAGGAATTACTTTAAGTGCTGAAGAAAAAGAAAAAATGGGTGCAACTTGGTCTTATGATGATAGTAATATTATTGCAAATAAATGTATGGAAAAAGGCATAGTTCCTTATGGTAATGCTAAAGCTAGGGCCATTGTTTGGACTTTTAAAGATAAAATTCCACTTCACCGTGAACCTCTTCATTCTCCAAGGAATGATTTGGTACAAAAATATCCTACTTTTGAAGATCAAAAAGCACTTTATCGCGTGGATACAAAATTTATTTCTATGCAAAAGGCTAAGGATTATTCTAAGGAATTTCCACTCAATCTCATCACAGCAAGGCTTGTTAATCTAAATGGTGCGGGTATGGAAAATAGAGCTTCTATGTATCTTTCACGTTTAACGCCTGAAATGTTTTGTGAGATCAATCCAGAGCTTGCAAAAGAAAAAAATATCCAAAAAGGGGATATGATTTGGATCCATTCTCCAGAGGGAACAAAAATTCATGTTAGAGTGAAATTCAATCCAGGTATTGCAAAAGAAATGATTTTCTTACCTTTTCACTTTACTGGAGTGATGCAAGGGGTGGATTTAACTCATAATTTCCCCGAAGGAACTAAGCCTTATGTGAGTGGAGAAAGTGCCAATACAATTACAAATTATGGTTATGATATTATGTGTCAAATTCCAGAAACCAAAGGCGGACTTTGTCGCATTTCTAAGGATGGAAAATGAGTAAAGAAAATTTTATAAATTTAGAAAAAGATCGTTTAAAATTCTTTTGCGATAATGAACGTTGTATTGATTGTAATGGTTGTGCGGTCGCTTGCGATGAGGCTCATGAACTTCCTATTAATATCCGTCGCCGGCGCGTGATTACTCTTAATGAAGGCGTACAAGGAAAAGAAGTTTCAACTTCTATTTCATGTATGCATTGTGATGATGCGCCTTGCTCTATTGTTTGTCCTGTGGATTGTTTTTATATACGTGCCGATGGTATTGTTTTGCATGATAAAGAAATTTGTATAGGTTGTGGTTATTGCTTGTATGCTTGTCCTTTTGGTGCTCCACAGTTTCCAAAAGATAGTGCTTTTGGCAATAAAGGCATTATGGATAAATGTACAATGTGTGCAGGTGGTCCTGAAGAAACAAATTCACAAAAAGAAAGAGAGCTTTATGGACAAAATCGTATCGCAGAAGGTAAAGTACCGGTGTGTGCGGCTATGTGTTCAACTAAGGCTTTATTGGTGGGCGAAAGTTCAAAAATCGAAGAAATTTATCAAAATAGACTTAGTAATAGAAACTATGGCATTGTTTCACCTAAAGAAAGTATAGAATGGAAGATCGCCTATATAGGAAAGGAACGTTTATGAAAAAAATGTTTATCTTGCTTTTTTCTTGTTTTGTAAATTTATTAGCTTATGGCGAAGAAAGAATGGGACAAGATACGCAAATATGGGATCATCATCGAATCAGTAATATTCCAAATTATCATACTTTTGGTCAATTTTGGACGAGTTTGCAAGGAGAATATATTGCAACGATTGCTCTAATCGCTATTATCGCTGCTTTGAGTGCTTTTGCTTTGCATTATATGGTGATTGGGCCAAAGCAATTTTCTCATAATGGAAAGAAAATTTACACTTTTAGCTTATTTGAAAGAATTTTTCATTTTATTGCGGCTCTTTCTTGGATTATTTTAATCCCTACGGGTTTAATTATGATGTTTGGATCTACTTTTGGGGGCGGAAATTTTGTTAGAATTTGTAAAAATTTACATGCTTTAGCGATGATTTTATTTATCATTTCTATTATTCCTATGTTTTTATGCTGGATTAGAAGAATGCTTCCTGCAAGTTATGATATTAAATGGCTTATGATTGTTGGGGGTTATTTAAGCAAAGTTAAAAAGCCAATTCCTGCAGGTAAGTTTAATTTTGGTCAAAAAACTTGGTATTATATTGCTGTATTTGGCGGCTTTTTGATGATTGTCACGGGTTTGTTTATGTATTTTGTAGATTTTGACTCTGTTGTGATTCAAAATTTTTTAGGTTTAACTCAAATAGAACTTTTAAGGATTTCTGCTATAATGCATAATATTTTAGGCATTGTATGTGTGGTATTTTTTGGAGTGCATATTTATATGGCTGTTTTTGCAATCAAAGGAAGTATTCATTCTATGATCACTGGTTATAAAGAAGAAGAAGAGGTTTATATTTTACATCATTATTGGTATAAAGAGCTCGAAGATAAAAAGAAAATCTAATGGATAATTTAAATAATCAGTATTTGTTTTTAATTTTTATTAAAAAGTATTTTTAAAATTATTTTTGAGTCAAGATAAATTGCTGAATTTTTCTTGACTCTCGATTTCTGCATTTCTTATCAAGATAAGCTTATAAAAAGGTGTGATGAAATAATCAATTTGCAAAAATATTAAGGAAGACTTAAAAAAGGTTTATAAAAATTTAAAAGTGTATCCATCTTTAGAAAAAGTTTCAGCAATATGAGTAAATTTTTCTCAACCTTTGATTAAATTTTTGATTTTTTTCTTGTTTAATATTAAATTAATTTTTTGTTTTTTATAATTATTTATATATCAAAATTTTAACCATAGAAAGGGCCTAAAATGAAAAAAATTATCTTAGGTTTAGCATTAATTGCTTCATTATCTAGTGTTGCTTCAGCATATAAAATTACTGTATCTCAACAGCCTATAGTTCAACCACATTACGAAGGTTGTGTTCTAGTTTATCAGTATGGAATGGATTTTAGTAAATGTAGTAGTAAAGAGATCTATCAACTTGCTTTCCAAAAAGGCTATTGTCATTATCTAGGAACTTGCTAATGCTACTTGATACAGCTTGTAGAGGAATAGTAGATACAAATTTCGAAAGTAAAAGAATTAGCATAACTTCAGCTTTGAAATTTCAAGAAAAAAAAGCAAAAGTAGAAGCTAAAGCTGAAAAGGAAGAGGAAGCAAAATTAAAAGATAAAGACAATAGCAACTCCATAAATGCAGATACTAGCAAAAAAGATCAGTTTCTAGATATATATGTTTAATTTTTAATAAAAGACGGTGATCTTTGTTCTGCTTTTATACTCGGATAACACTCTTTTTTTATAAAAAAGTATCTTAGTTAGCGTGGTTGATTAGAGAGTAAGTGTTTTTCTTTTGTAACCATAATTTTCTGTATTTATATTATTTTTGTTCTTTTTCTAACATTCTTGGTTTTGTTTTTAAAACAATTAAGATATTTTTTAGCTCTTTGATATCTTTTTTCACACTTATGGTTTTTATTAAATTATATTCTCAAACTGATCAAATTTTATTACTTTATGAGTTTTAAAAGCTTATTGTTTATACCTTGTAAAATTATTTTCTTTCAAAGTCTTAAGATTAAATCGGTTATCTTGTCGATTTTTGATGCAGAATTCGTTTATAGGGAAGTATATAGCTTAAGCTCTTAATTAAGTATTTGGCTAAATTATTTATTAAAAACTTTGATAAAATATCTTTGTTTATAATTATACATTTTTAATTTTTTTACCTGTTATCTTTTTAATTTGCAAGAGATAATAATAAATTTTTGTTCTAATTTTGTAAAAATTAGATAATTCGATTTTTTATTATGCAATGTTTTATAATTTTACTTATTAATTTGATAACCAAGATAGGTTTTATATAATAAAAATGTTAAATAATTAATCAGTTGGAGCTTATTTTATAGGGCTTATTAAGCCCTATAAAAGAAATTTTATATTCATTTATAAAATTAAAACTTATATTTTAGTCCTATTTGGCCACTTAAATAAGTTTCATTTTTATTATCAACTTTACCAGCTAAAATTTGCTTAGCACCTAAGCCAACATTCATGCTTAATTGTTCGGTAAAATCTATATTTCCACCCACAATGACTTGCCCATAAGTTTTTTTCTTATTGTTTGCTTCAACGCTAGTGAAAAAAGCATCGTTTATGGATAAATTGGCTATGTAGTCATCTCCACTATTGATAATAAATTGTTCAATTTTCGGAGTGGCAAAAATATAGGATTTTTCATTGATATATTTTCTAAATTCTGCTCCTATTTCAAGACTTGCAGAATTATTTCTCATAGAATCAATATCCTTAGCAATAGCACCATTTTCTCTATGAGATGGGGTGTAACTTAAGTAATAATTTACTCCAGCAAATGGCTTAACAAAGAAAGTGTTATCACTAAAATCAAACACACGACCAGCATTGGCACTAAGACCTAAGAATTTACTCATATAACTTGAATTATAAGCACCATCTACTTGTACATGATCTTGATCTGTTGGAGAAATTTGAGCGTAAGCTTTTAGATTAATTTCCCATTGCGGAGCTATGTTGATACTTGAATAAAGTCCTAATTGAAAATTATCACTTTTTTGTTCTAAAGTATTGTCTTTAATCTTAGCATTTGCATAGGTAAAATATGCACCTAATAAAACGTGATCATTTGCTTGTTTGTCTAAACCTATGGTTGCACCATACATTGCACCACTATCTCCATCGATGATATTTGCACCACCAAAAGCATTAGCCCAAACACTTTGAGTATAATCATTTACATAACTTGGTCTCATATCGCTTTCTAAAGCAGCAAATTTAAGCCCACTCATTTTAGACGCATAGTTTCCAAAAGGGTTATTTAGTATAGCTACTCTTTGACCTATTGAAACGTCATTAGCCACATTCATAGTTGTATTTACAGAACTTGAACTTGAGTTTAAGTTAGAGACGGATTTACCTGTATTATCAGTATCTTTTTTGATATTAAGAGCGAGTTTTACACCTTCTCTACTTGCTAAGTCAGCACCTATACTTCCTAATTGATCTGTGATAGATCGAAGGGCTAAAATAGAAGCTTTATCATTAGAATTTAGATTAGGTGCTACAAGATCAAGATACTTACTATCGTCTATTTTGCCACCATTGCTTTGTGCCTCGCTGATGAGTTTTTGAATTTCTTGTTTTTGTTTTGTTAGTTCAGCTTTAGCCTTTTCCCATTCTTCTTTTTGTGATTCATCATCATTGAATGTTTCTTTTAGCAATGTATCAATCATAGCTACATCTACTTTTAATTGAGTGAGTTTATCTTTAGCAGCATCGGTTGCACCCCCATTGATAACTAAACATTGATTTCCACCACAATCTTTAATGCTTAATTTATAATTCACCAAAGGATCAAATTTGTCACTATCTGAAACATCTATAACATATCCAGATTCTAAAGAATCTTGTGATATAAAATTTGCATTTGGAACATAATCATTTATAAATTTTAAAAGCCATGCACTTGCGAAATTGCTTTTTTCTAAAATATCTTTATTAAAATTTTTAGCCTGAATTACTACAACATCGTGTGCTTCCAAATCGGTATAAGAACGTTTTACAAGTTTAAAATCCGAATCTGAAATATTGGCATTACCTTTTACTTTGACAAAATTACCATAAGTTGCAAACACTGTTTTATCAGCTGTAAGATTTCCATTGATATTTAAGCCGCCATTATAAGCTATATCACCTGATCCGTCATCATTAAAAAGCAAGATCATTGAGCCACCTTCTTCTCCTGTTACTTTTCCTTTTCCTTCCATCTCTAAATTTCCATTGATGGTCGAAGGTTTGAAAGCTTGTAGGATAATATTTTGTGTTTTGATATCTTTAGCACTTAGATTGAAATTAGTCACATAAGTGGGTTTGTTGGAATTATCTTGTGTAAAGGATAGGGTATGATCTCCTAGATCGATATTAAGATTAGGGGTTTCATCTTTTTGTTCCGGCCAATCATCTGGCAAACCAAGATCTTTGTTAAATTTAAAAGTTAAATCCTGATTTTTGTAAGAATCTTGTAAATAAACACTGTTGCTATTTTTATCAAACGTGAAACAATTTTTAAAATCATTTGATGAGTTAATGGTTATTTCCTTCGAGAAACCACTAGAATAAAGCAAAGTAGCTGCACCTATACTGAGTAAAATTTTACTCTTTTTTGCCATAAACAACTCCTTTTTTAATAATATAAAAATAAAAAATGCATTATACCCCCCCCCATAAATTTAAGCTTAATTATTAGAAAATATTTACTTTTTTGATATAATATTTGCAGTTTATTTTTTCAAGAGATACCTGATGGAACCTTTATTTACAACTCAAATTTTAAAATACAAAGGCGATGAAGCTTTTACTTGCGATGATACTTTAGTACGTGAAATCAAGCTTGAAATTTTTATCAACGGTGAAAGAATCGGTGCTTTAATGGCAACTCCGGTTGATGAACAAGCTTTAGCGGTTGGGTATTTGATGAGTGAAAATATCATCGCTAGAGTGGAAGATATCCAAAAAATTGAAAGTAAAGATGATGGCATGAGTGTGCATATTGAAGCAAAGATCGATCAAGAAAATCTTGCTAAACTCAATGCTCAAGGAGTTGTGATCAGTGGTTGTGGGAGAGCACACACGGCTAATATTGATATAGAAAATATTGAAGCCATGAAAATATCTTCTAAAGCTCGATTTAGCAAGGATTATATCCTAAAACAAATGAGTCAATTTTATACTCAATGTGATTTATATGAAAAAACAGGGTGTGTGCATACAGCTAAGCTTTTTTTTGATGAAAAAACGTTTTTTATCGGAGAAGATATTGCTCAACATAATACTATAGATAAGGCTTTAGGAAAGGCAAGATTAGCCGGAGTTAAACTTGATCAGTGTTTTTTAATGGTAAGCGGTCGTTTAAGTTCTGAAATGGTTGCTAAAACGATTATGCATAGAGTGCCAATTTTGGTTTCAAGAACGGCTCCTACTTGCTTGGGTGTGATGATAGCAAGAAAATTTGACTTAAGTCTTTGTGGTTTTGCAAGGGAAGATAAGATCAATATTTATAGTGGAGATTTTCGAATTCATGGATGATAAAAAAATACTCGCTTATATGAAAGAAATGCTAAATAGCAATGAAAAATTAGATTGTGGAACAGCTTTTAAAATAGCGAAAAAATTTTCAAAAAATATTGAAGAAATAGGTAAGTTTGCTAATGAAAATAATATCAGAATTGATAATTGCGAATTGGGTCAATTTGGGCATTTAGATTTTGAAAAAGGAAAAATTGAAGTCTTAAAAGAATTAGAACCTAAGCTCGATCATAAAAGAAGAATTTTTTGTGAAGAAGCTAGAGAGATCGCCCAAAAAAGTTGCGGTTTAAAAAGTATGCGTTCGGCTTTAAAAGCATATAAAATTGATGTGAAATATTGTAAACTTGGTTGTTTTAAGGAGAAAAAAGGGAAGCAATTTGTTATTAGAACTAAAACTTGGATTGAAAATTCAGATGGGGACTTGCTTTTTGGTAAAGGAAAAACTGAACTGTTGGAGCTAATAGGGCAAACGGGAAGTTTATTGCATGCTTCTAAATTAATGGGGATAAATTACAAAAAAGCATGGATGCACTTACAGGTTTTGCAAAAAAATTCTCAAGAAATTTTAGTAAGCACAAGACAAGGAAGATCAAAAGAATCAGGGACAAAATTAACTCCTAGGGCTATAGAATTGATGGAGAATTTTGCTATTTTGCAAAAAGATATAGAAGAATACGCTAATAAACGTTTTAAGGAATTATTTTTAAAACATAAAAAAAATTAATTTTTTTCTTTTAAGCTTATTTTGTTATAAAAAATAATATAATTTTGATTATTTTTAAATGTATTAAGAGGTTATAAATCAAATGTTTAAGTCTTTAAATATTGCTTCAAAACTTATTTTATCGGTTGCAATTGTTGTAATATTAGGTTTGGTATTTTTAATTTTTTTAATTACAGATCAAGTGAGTCAAAATATCGCTAAAAACACCGAAAGTATTATTTCTGCAACTTCTAAAGAGTATGCCACTCATACTCAAGGTATCTTTAATGAAATGATAGCTTTAAATAAAAGTGAAGCTTATACATTAACAGATATGTTTAAATCAACTGATAAAGATGATTGGGATATTGATAGTATCACAAACGTTCTTATCAATCTTTTTGATAATAGTGCTTATGCAAGTTATACTTATCTTTATTTGTTAGATCCACCAGCATACTTTAAAGATGAGAGTAAATTTTTTAATACCAAAAATGGTAATTTTGTTATTTTATATACAGATGAAGATATTAAAAAACGTGGTGGAATTGAAGTTTTACAATCTGTAGATGATATTGTAAATTTTTCCGTGGTGCAAGATATTATAAAAAATGCTAAATACGGAGAAGATCAAATTTATATCGGTCAAGCTATAAAAATGAATTTAAGCGGTAAAGCATTTAATGGTATGAATTTAGCTATGCCAATTTTTGGCAAAAAAAATAAACTTGTGGGCGTTGTAGGTTTAGTTTTGGATTTTGAAAATATCGCAAATTATTTACTCGATAAAAAATCATTTCTTTTCAATGGACAATTAAATGTTTTATTAAATTCTCAAGGTTATATAGCTGTACATCCTAATAAAAATTTAATCCTTCAAAATCTTATGAAGGTTAATAACAGAGGAGAACAAACAGAAGAAGTTTATAGGGCTTTATCTGAAGGAAAAAATGGAATTTTTAATTACGTTGCTTCAACGAATGATGATTCTTACGCAAGTTTGAGTAGTTTTAAGGCTGGAGATTCTACTTGGAGTATTATGGTAACAGCGCCAAAAGAGTCTATTTTTGCACCTTTAAGAAAACTTCAAATGCTTATTATTGGAGCTTCTGTAGCTTTTGTTCTGGTAGTTTTAGCTGTGGTTTATTACTGCGTTAGAAGAATTGTTGGAATAAGACTTCCAATTATTTTAAAATCTCTAGAATCATTCTTTAAATTTTTAAATTATGAAAAGATAGAGCTTAAGCCTATAGAAATTTACGCTAATGATGAACTCGGTTCTATGGGAAGAATGATAAATGAAAATATTGAAAAAACTCGTGTTTCATTAAAGCAAGATCAAGAAGCGGTTGATGAGTCAGTGCAAACAGTAAAAGAAATCGAAGGAGGAAATTTTAGAACAAGAATTTCCAAAGTTCCTATCAACCCTCAACTTATAGAGCTTAAAAATGTTTTAAATAGAATGCTTGATGTATTGCAAAATAAAATTGGTTCTGATATGAATAAAATCAATAAAGTCTTTGACAGCTATAAGGCGCTTGATTTTAGCATTTCGGTTGATAATGCCCAAGGACAAGTTGAGCTTACAACAAATATCTTAGGTGAAGAAATTAGAAAAATGCTTATAACTTCTTCTCAATTTTCTAAAGAATTGGCCTCTCAATCTGAAGAATTAAAAGCTTCAATGCAAAAATTAACAGAGAGTTCAGATACTCAAGCGCAATCACTTGAACAAAGTGCTACTACTATAGAGCAAATAAGCCATTCTATGCAAAATATTAATGGTAGAACTTTAGAGGTTACAAGTCAAGTTAATGATATTAGAAATATAGCGAGTGTTATTAAAGACATCGCAGAGCAAACTAATCTTTTAGCGCTTAATGCAGCTATAGAAGCTGCACGTGCAGGAGAACATGGACGCGGATTTGCTGTTGTAGCTGATGAAGTAAGACAGCTTGCTGAAAGAACTGGAAAATCGTTGAGTGAAATTGAAGCAAATATTAATGTATTAGTGCAAAATATCAATGAAGTTGCAGAGTCTGTGAAAGAGCAAACTCTTGGAATCACTCAAATTAATGATACTATCATGCAACTTGAAGCTGCTACAAAAGAAAACGCTGAAATTGCCAATGCAACCAATCAAATTACAAGCAAGGTTAATCATATTGCTAGTGCTATTTTAGAAGATGTAAATAAAAAGAAATTTTAAAAATTTAAGAGTACTTACAAGATTATCTAAATAAAATTATACTTAGCAATAAGTATAATTTTATTAAGGAAAAATAATGAGAATTGATTGTAAAGATCTTGATTGTCCTAAACCTGTCGTTGAAACAAAAAAAGCTCTTGAAAATCTAAATAATGGAGAGAGCTTAGAAATTATTTTAAATTCTACTATCTCTAAAAATAATGTTTTAAAATTTTTAAACTCTTTAAATTTAAATCCGACTTTTAAAGAACATCAAGATGAAATTATCATTTGTGTTGAAAAAAAAGAAGTTGATTTAAATCAAGCCAATCCTAACGAATACAGTGTTTTATTTTTAAAAACCGATAAAGTGGGTTGTGGAGAATTAGGAGAGAATTTATTTGTTGGTTTTTTAGATACTTTAAAAAATATTAAAAATATTCCTGATAAAATTATTTGTGTAAATGAAAGTGTTTTGGTAAATACTGATGAAAATCATAAAGCGCATAAAGCTATGAAAGAATTAGAAAATTTAGGAGTTGAGATTATAAGTTGTGGAGCTTGTTTGGAATTTTTTAGAAAAACTAAAGAATTAAAAATCGGTTCTATTGGAAATGCTTATGAGATCGTTAATGAACTTTTCGGAAAAGCAAAAATCATTACTTTATAGGATAAAATTTGGAGTATAAAAAACAAAATTTAACCCATTTTGTAAAAGCGGCAGGTTGAGCAGCAAAACTAAGCCCGGGTGGCCTTAAAACAATTTTAAATTTTATGCAAAAATCTCCAGCTTTGCTTAGTGATATCGGCAATAATGAAGATGCGAGTGTTTATAAAATCAGTAATGATTTAGCTCTTGTTCAAACTCTTGATTTTATCACTCCTGTAATCGATAGTGCTTATCATTTTGGTGCTATTGCTGCAGCTAATGCCCTTAGTGATGTATTTGCTATGGGGGCTGAAGTAATAAATGCCTTAAATATAGTAGGATTTGATGCCAAAAATCATTCTTTAGAGATACTAAAGGAGATGTTAGAGGGTGCTAATGATAAAGTAAATGAATGTAAGGGTTTGATTGTTGGTGGGCATACAATTGAAAGTTCAGAATTATTTTTTGGACTCAGTGTTACTGGAAAAGTTCATCCTGATCGTTTTGTTGCTAATAATCGTGCAAAATTAGGTGATAAAATCATTTTAACTAAGCCCTTAGGAGTTGGAATTTTAAGCACAGCTTTAAAGGCGGATTTTTTAGAAGAAAAACATTTAAATTCTATGGTTAAAAGCATGATGTCTTTAAATTTTAAGGCTAGTCAAATTGCTTTAAAATTTAAAGTCCATGCTATGACTGATATTACAGGATTTGGCTTTTTAGGACATTTAAGAGAAATGTTAAATAATCAAATTAGTTTTGAAGTTTTTAAGGGAAAAATTCCTTACCTAGATGGAACTTTGAAATATTATAATATGGGATTAATTCCGGCTGGAGCGTATAAAAATTTAGAATTTATTCAAGAGATGGATTCTGATTTAAATGAAGAAAATTTATTGCTTTGCGATCCTCAAACTTCAGGAGGACTTTTGATTGCCATAGATGAAAATCAAGCTTTGCAATGTCTTGATGAGTTAAGAAATGAAGGCATAGAGGCAAATATTGTTGCCCAATGTGTTTTGGCTTCAGAAAAGAAATTTATCTTTGTTTAAATTAGTGTAAAAATTAAGTTTAATATTTTTAAGGAAAAAAATGGAAGTTGTTCATATAAATATGGCCATTATAACAATGTTTTCAGTTTATACTTTTTTAATGCTTTTTATAGGTTTTTATTTTTATAAACAAAATAAAAGTTCTGAAGATTATTTCTTAGGAGGAAGATCTTTAGGGCCTACTCTTTCTGCTTTAAGTGCAGGTGCTTCTGATATGAGTGGTTGGCTTTTGATGGGTTTACCAGGAGCTTTATATATCGGTGGTTTGATCAATTTTTATATTGTGATAGGATTGATTATCGGTGCGACTTTAAATTGGATTTTTATAGCAAAAAGATTAAGAATTTATACAGGCATTGTTGCAAATTCCTTGACGATTCCTGATTATTTAGAAACCCGTTTTGATGATAATAAACATATTTTGCGTGTGATTTGCGCTATTGTTATTTTAGTTTTTTTTACTTTTTATATTTCTTCAGGCCTTGTGAGTGGAGCAAAACTCTTTGAAGGTGTTTTTCAAATTCGTTATGATTATGCTTTAATTGCTGGAACATTGATTATTGTTATTTATACTTTTTTAGGAGGATATAAAGCAGTTTGTTGGACGGATATGATTCAAGGACTTTTGATGCTTGGAGCGCTAATTGTTGTGCCATCGGTTATGCTTTATCATTTAGGAGGCATTTCTAAGGCATTTTCTATTGTAAAAGAAATCAAACCTGAGGCTTTATCTATAAATCATGTGAGTTTTGTAAGTATTATTTCTGCTCTTGCTTGGGGGCTTGGATATTTTGGACAACCTCATATTTTAGTGCGTTTTATGTCAATTAGATCGGTTAAGGATATTCCTATTGCTACCTTTATAGGAATTGTTTGGATGAGTTTGTGTTTATTTAGTGCTTGTTTGATAGGGATTTTAGGTATTGCTTATATCTATAAATTCCAACTTAGCTTGCAAGATCCTGAGAAAATTTTTATACTCATGTCTCAACTTTTATTCAATCCTTGGGTTGCAGGAATTTTACTTTCTGCGATTTTAGCTGCTATTATGAGTACAGCAAGTTCGCAACTTTTAGTATCGAGTTCGACTATAGCTGAGGATTTTTATAAAAAAATTTTTAAGAAAAATGCATCCAGTAGGGTGGTTTTAAATTTAGGAAAAATAGGTGTTTTAATTGTAGCCTTGGTTGCTTTTTTTATTTCTATGGATAAAAATTCAAGCGTTTTAAGTATAGTTTCTTATGCTTGGGCTGGTTTTGGTAGTAGTTTTGGTGCGGTTATTATTTTTTCACTTTTTTGGAAAAGAATGACAAAATTTGGTGCTATTGCTGGTATGATTTCAGGTGCTTTAGTAGTGGTATTATGGAAAAATTGCGTTGATTCTAATTTATATGAAATGATACCTGGTTTTTTAACAGCTTCTTTGGTTATTATTTTTGGGAGTTTATTGACTAAGGTAAGCTCTGGTTCAAAAATGGCTTATGAGAAAATGCTTAATGAAATTCCTTAATCTTAATTTTATTTTATTTTTCAATAAAAGTCGCTATAATTAAAAGTTTTTTGGAAGATTAGCGTATCTGGTGATCGCCACTGACTTCAAATCAGATGAAAGGGTAGCTGGCTATTCTTTGGGGAGTTCGATTCTCTCATCTTCTCGCCGTTTAAAGATTGAAGGAATAGGTCATGAGTAAAGCAGATATTGTTGTTGGTATCCAATGGGGCGATGAAGGCAAGGGTAAGATAGTTGATAAATTATGTGAAAATTATGATTTTGTTTGCAGGAGTGCAGGTGGACATAATGCGGGGCATACCATTTGGGTTCAAGGTGTAAGATATGCACTTCATTTAATGCCAAGCGGTGTTTTAAATACAAAGTGCATCAATATTATAGGTAATGGTGTTGTCGTTTCTCCTGAAGTTTTAATTGCAGAAATGGCACAATTTGAAAATTTAAAGGGCAGATTATATATTAGCGATAGAGCACATCTTAATTTAAAGCATCATTCTTTGATAGATATTGCAAAAGAAAAACTCAAAGGCAAGGATGCTATAGGAACAACAGGAAAAGGAATAGGCCCTTCTTATGCAGATAAAATCAATCGCACAGGACATAGAGTTGGAGAGCTTTTAGATCCTCAAAGACTTCATAATGCTTTAATGAAAGATTTTGAATTAAATAAAAGTTATTTAGAATTTTTGGGTGTTGAAATTCCTGATAGTGATGATTTATTAAATGATCTCAAGAGATTTAGTGAAATTTTAACCCCTTATATTACAGATACAACTAGAATGCTTTGGAAAGCTTTGGATGAGGATAAAAAAGTCCTTTTGGAAGGAGCTCAAGGCTCCATGCTTGATATTGATCATGGAACTTATCCTTATGTGACAAGCTCAAGTACAATTTCAGGCGGTGCTTTAATCGGACTTGGTTTAAACCCTAAAGAAATAGGAAATATTATAGGCATAGTAAAAGCCTATACAACTAGAGTGGGCAATGGGGCTTTTCCTACTGAAGATAAAGGTGAAGATGGAGAAAAAATTGCACGTATTGGAAAAGAAATCGGCGTAAGCACTGGACGTAAAAGACGCTGTGGATGGTTTGATGCTGTAGCGGTAAGATATACGGCAAGATTAAATGGTTTAGATGTTTTATCTTTAATGAAACTTGATGTTTTGGATGGTTTTGAAAAAGTAAAAATTTGCCGTGCTTATGAGTATAATGGAATGGAAATTGATTATATGCCAAGTGATTTAGAAAATGCTAAACCTATTTATGAAGAAATGGATGGTTGGGATAAGGTTTTTGGAATCAGGGATTATGATTTATTGCCAGAAAATGCCAAAAAATATATCGCTAGATTAGAAGAGCTTTGCGGGGTTAAAGTGAAATTTATTTCTACAAGTCCAGAAAGGGAAGATACGATTGTTTTATGAAAAGCAAATATAATTCTGTTGTCAAGGTGAAAAAACAGCAACTTGATAAAGCCGAATCTAATTTAAATCAAGCCAAGCAAAGACAGCTTGAAAATGAAAGACTTTTAGAGCTTTCAAGAAAAGAATGTGAAAATTTAAGCGTTTTGCCAAAATCAGGTTCTGTAAATGAATTAAGATCTAATTTATCAATGAGACAAATTGGCAGAGAAGCAATGTCTAGAGCTAAAGAAAGAGTAGAGCTTTCTAAAAAAGAAATGATGCATTATCAGTTTTTATATAAAAAAGCTCATTTAGATTATGAAAAAATGAAGGTCTTAGAGGCTGAAGAAATCAAACAGAAGAAAAAAGAACTTGCTAAAATTGAAGAAAAATTTCTCGATGAAATTGCAATCAGTCGCTTTTTTAAAAAGGATAAAAATGACTAAAAAATGTATTTTTTTAATTTTTTGCTTGACTGCACTTTTTGGAGCTGATCAAAATTGTGAAGAATATTTTGAATCTAAAAAGGCACAACTAGAATTACAAACAAAAGAATTTGATGAAGCTAGGCAATCTTTAGAGGCCTATAAGGCTTCTTTTGAAGCTTTACAAAAAGAAAGAATGGATGCTTTGGTAAAAAAAGAAGCGGAAGTGAATGCTACTTTAGCACAAATTCAATCCTTAAAAGATCAAAATGCTAAACTTTTAGAAGAGCAGCAAAAAATTCTAAATTCCATCAATAAAAAAACAGAAGGTAGAGTCAAAGAAATTTATTCTCAGATGAAAGATACGGCTATAGCTGATGTGTTAAGTCAAATGGATGCTGAAGATGCTAGCAAAATCATGTTTTCGCTTGATTCTCGTAAAATTTCAGGAGTTCTTTCTAAAATGGATCCTAAAAAAGCAAGTGAATTAACCTTGTTGTTAAAAAATTTAGATAATAATAAGACTCATTAAATTTGTTTTTTAACATAAATATATTATTATTTTAAATTATAATTTAAAGGTTTGAAAATGCGTATAAAATTACCACATATACCTTATATCACAAATAAAATAGTATTAGATTTAGCCAATTCTTCTTTTGTTGAAATTAAAAGCAGTATGGAAGAACTTAATCCTTGTGTTGCAAAGATTTTAGAAAATGATGTCTTAAGTGAAAGAAAACTAGATGAAAAAACTAAAGAACTTTTAGAAGAACAAGAAGATGAAATGGAGCTTATGCAAGTTGATAGAAAAAATATGTTTTGGCTTGTGAAGAAAAAACTTGCACCTCAATTTGATGTTATTTTAAATTTAGAAGATCGCCATAATCGTTTGGCACATAGGATTTTAGAAGAGCTCATAGAAAATGATTTTATTAATTTTATCGTGAGTGAAAATAGAGTAAAAAATTTAATTTTTTCTAGCATTGATAATTATCTTAAAATTTATGAAAATCTAGAAGATGAAGTGTATGAGAAAATAAGCAATTATAAGACCAAGCCAATTCCAGGTAGCGAAGAATATGAATTAATCTTTGAAAAACTTTATCAAGAAGAACTTAGAAAAAGAGGAATGTTTTAAATTATGAAAGCTTATGTTTATTTAGAAAATGATATTTTTTTAACAGCTAAAGCTTTTGGTAAAAATGGAACTTTCTTTGGAGAGTTAGTTTTTAATACTTCTTTAACCGGATATCAAGAGATCATTTCAGATCCTTCTTATGCGGGACAATTTATCGTTTTTTCTATGCCAGAGATCGGTATAGTGGGAACTAATGATTATGATAATGAAAGCAAAGAAGTTTTTGCAAGTGGTATTTTAATACGAGAATTAAGTTCTACTTTTTCTAATTTTCGTGCTAAACAAAGTTTGGATGAATATTTAAAAAGACATGAAAAAATAGGAATATATGATCTTGATACAAGATTTTTAGTGAAAACAATTCGAGATTTTGGAAATTTAAGAGCTGTTGTATCGACTGAAATTTCAAACAAAGAAGAACTAAAAAGTGCTTTAGAAAAATCAGCAAAAATCGATGAAGTTAATTTTGTTAAAGAAGTCAGCACAAAACAATCTTATGTCCATAAACAAGGTGTTTGGAATCATACAACTCAAAGTTATAATGAAGCTAAAAGAAGTGCAAAAAAAGTTGCTGTTATCGACTATGGAGTTAAGATCAATATCTTAAATGAACTTGTTGAAGCAGGTTTGGAAGTAGAGGTTTATCCTTATAATGTTAAAGCGCAAGAACTTATAGATCTTTATAAAAAAGGTGAAATTCAAGGAATATTTCTTTCCAATGGTCCTGGAGAGCCAAAAATTTTAAAACAAGAAATTGCAGAAATTGAAAAAATGGCTAAAGCAAAAATTCCTATATTAGGAATTTGCCTAGGACACCAGCTTTTAAGTAATGCTTTTGGTTATGAAACTTATAAAATGAAATTTGGTCAACATGGTGCAAATCATCCTGTTATTAATTTAAATAATAAAAGCGTTGAAATTACAGCACAAAATCATAATTATAATGTTCCTGAAGAGCTTTGTGAAGTTGCTTATATTACCCATCGAAATCTTTTTGGAGATAATGTAGAGGGTGTTAAATATAAAGATTATCCTATTATATCGGTACAGCATCATCCAGAAAGTTCTTCTGGTCCTCATGAGAGTAAATATATTTTTAAAGAATTTATCGATTTGATGTGATTTTGCTAAATATTGATTTTTTTGTTATTTTCAGTGTTGCTTTTTTATCAAGTTTTGGACACTGCTATGCTATGTGCGGAGGTTTTACCTTAGTCTTTATGAGGTTGAATTCTTCACACAAACATTTATTTTTACTAACTTTTTTGTATCAACTATCAAGAATTTTAGCCTATATTTTTTTAGGAATACTTTGTGGGATTTTTGGAAATATTTTAGCGATTAATGCTAAAATTCAAAGTTTTTCATTTTTTATCATCGGTATTTTTATGGTTATTTTAGGCTGTGCTTTAATTTTTAGAGGTAGTCTTTTAGCTTTTTTTGAAAATAATATAATAATTCACTCTTTGTTTAAATTTGTAATGCAAAAATCGATGAAGTTTAAAGGCGTTAAATCTGCATTGATGTTAGGATTTGCAAATGGCTTTGTTCCTTGTGGTTTGGTTTATTTTTTTTTAACGGATGCTCTTAAAAGAGAAAATATTTTAGAAAGTATGCTTATTATGCTTATTTTTGGTATCTCAACACTTCCTGCTATGTTATTTTTTGCTAGATTATCTCAAATTTTAAACGAATTTTTAAAAATGATTTTTAATTATATGGCTTATATTATTATTATTATCTATGGATTGCATATTAGTTATATAGGTTTTATTACTTTTATAAAATAATTTTATTTATATTTTTTAATTTGATTAGTAAATTTTATTTTATTTTTTTAAAGCAAAATGCTGAAAATATCGATAAATTCTTAATTTTAAGATGTAATAAATAAAACAAAATTATTTTTTTAAGAAAAAATGTATAATTAATAGTTTATAATGTTATCAATGAATAAAATGTTAAGGAGAAAAAACTATGCATCCAGGTAATGCATTAAGTTATGACTATACAGTTGCTAAATGTTTTATGTTTGCAACTGTATTGTTTGGTATTATTGGTATGGCCATAGGAACTTTGATAGCTTTTCAAATGGCATATCCTGATTTGAATTATTTGGCAGGAGAGTATGCAACCTTTTCAAGATTAAGACCTCTTCATACCTCAGGGGTTATTTTTGGTTTTATGCTTTCTGGAATTTGGGCCACTTGGTATTATATAGGACAACGTGTTCTTAAGGTAAGTATGGCTGAATCAAAATTTTTAATGGCGGTAGGAAAGCTTCATTTTTGGCTTTATATGTTTACGATGATTGTTGCTGTTATTTCTTTATTTTTAGGAATTACAACTTCTAAAGAATATGCAGAGCTTGAATGGCCTTTAGATATTTTGGTTGTTATTGTTTGGGTATTGTGGGGTATGAGTATTTTTGGTCTTATTGGAATCAGACGTGAAAAAACTCTTTATATCTCTCTTTGGTATTATATAGCAACTTTTTTAGGTATTGCTATGCTTTATCTTTTCAACAATATGGAAGTTCCAACTTATTTTGTTGCTGGTATGGGAAAATGGTGGCATAGTGTATCAATGTATGCGGGAACTAATGATGCTTTAGTTCAATGGTGGTATGGACACAATGCGGTTGCTTTTGTTTTCACTGTTGGTATTATTGCTCAAATTTATTACTTTTTACCAAAAGAAAGCGGTCAGCCAATTTTTTCTTATAAACTTTCTTTATTTGCGTTTTGGGGCTTGATGTTTGTATATCTTTGGGCAGGTGGACACCATTTGATTTATTCAACTGTTCCTGATTGGATGCAAACTATGGGTTCTGTATTTTCAATAGTGCTTATTTTACCTTCTTGGGGATCAGCGATCAATATCATGCTTACAATGAAAGGTGAGTGGAGTCAGCTTAGAGAAAGTCCATTGATTAAATTTATGATTTTAGCATCAACTTTTTATATGTTCTCGACATTAGAAGGACCTATTCTCTCTATAAAATCTGTTAATGCTTTAGCACATTTTACTGATTGGATTCCAGGACATGTTCATGATGGAACTTTAGGTTGGGTAGGCTTTATGACTATGGCCGCACTTTATCATATGACACCTAGATTGTTTAAAAGAGAACTTTATAGCAAATCTTTAATGGAAATTCAATTTTGGATCCAAACTACAGGCGTAGTGCTTTATTTCAGTTCAATGTGGATTGCAGGTATCACACAAGGTATGATGTGGCGTGCAGTTGATAAATACGGTAATCTTCTTTATTCATTTATCGATACAGTTGTGGCTATAATACCTTATTATTGGATTAGAGCTATTGGTGGTTTATTGTACCTTATTGGTTTCTTTATATTTACTTACAATATTTATAAAACAATTGCTTGCGGAAGAGTGCTAGATAAAGAGCCAAAAAGTGCTTCACCTATGGCAGTGTAAAAAGGAGGAAAAATGTTTAGTTGGTTAGAAAAAAATCCATTCTTTTTTGCTGTGGCTGTTTTTGTTGTAATTGCTTATGCTGGTATTGTTGAAGTTTTGCCTAATTTTACTGAAAATGCAAGACCTATTGAAGGAAAAAAACCTTATACTGTTTTACAGCTTGCAGGGCGTCAAATTTATATAAAAGAAAGTTGCAATGCTTGCCATTCTCAGCTTATACGTCCATTTAAATCTGAAACTGATCGTTATGGAATGTATTCAGTTAGTGGCGAATTTGCTTATGATAGACCATTTTTATGGGGTTCAAAAAGAACAGGTCCTGATTTAATGCGTGTAGGAAGTTACAGAACAACTGATTGGCATGAAAATCATATGTGGGAGCCTACTTCGGTAGTTCCACATTCTATTATGCCAGCTTATAAGCATATGTTTAAAAATGATGCTGATATAGAAACAGCTTATGCTGAAGCTTTAACTGTAAAAAAAGTTTTCAATGTGCCTTATGATGTACCAGGTGGCGTAAAACTTGGTTCTTGGAAAGATGCCCAAGAAGAAGTAAAAGCGGAAGCGCAAACTATAGTTGATGAGATGAAAAATGAAGAAGTGAAAAAAGCTTTTGCCAAAGGCGAAATTAAAGAAATTGTTGCTTTGATCGCTTATTTAAATAGTTTAAAGTAAAATGATGGAACATTTATTAATTTTATTAGATGTAATTAAAAAATTAACTACTCTTAATTTGAGTGAAATTAATCAACACGAGTGGAGAATTTTCCAAGCTTATGGATTTTTCCTGCTTGTTGTTTTTTTGTCATTGGTTTTGTATTCATATTTGTATCATCTTTATAGAGCGGAGAAAAATGGCGAAAGAAATTATGAAAAATATGCAAACCTTGTTTTGGATGATAGTATCAATGATAGTGTTTTAGAAAATAAAAGGAGTGCTTGATGCAATGGTTAAATTTAAAAGATAATACTAATTTATTGTCTTTGATTGGAGCTGTTCTTATTGTTCTAATCACGCTTATAATTGTAAGCAGAATGTTTAGAAAAATGAAAGAAAAAAAAGGTGAAGCTGAGCTTAGTGAACATGAATGGGATGGAATAGGAGAGTATAAAAATCCTATTCCTTTAGGCTGGGCTATTGTCTTTTGTCTTACTATTGTTTGGGCAATTTGGTATTTCTTGTGGGGATATCCTTTGAAATCTTTTTCAAGTATAGGTCAATACAATGAAGAAGTGCAAGCCTATAATTCTAAATTTGAGAAAAAATTTAAAAATTTATCTGCTGATGATAAAAAAGATATGGGCGAAAATATTTTTTTAGTTCAATGTTCTGCTTGTCATGGCATTACTGCTGATGGAATCAATGGTAAAGCTCAAAATTTAAATATTTGGGGTAGCGAAGAAGGAATTATTAATACAATTGTACATGGTTCTAAAGGGATGAATTATGAAGGCGGAGAAATGCCAGATGCATCTGTTTTAGGCATAGCAAAAGAAGACATTCCAGCAGTTGCTGCTTATGTTGCACAAGAAATCTCAGCGATTAAAAAAACTAAAAATGAAAAGTTAGTAGCTAGAGGAAAAGAAGTTTATGAAACTTGTGCTGCTTGTCATGGAGCTGATGGAAAAGGAGGAGAGGGTGGAATGTTTCCTGATCTTACAAAATATGGTTCAGCAGAATTTGTAGTCGATGTTTTAAATAGAGGTAAAAAAGGTTTTATAGGAACTATGCCAGCATTTTCTACTTTAAATAACGTGCAAAAAGAAGCTGTTGGCGAGTATGTAATTTCTCTTTCAAGGGGTAAATAATGGAAAACACAAATAGATGCGTATTTTCTTTTTCAGGTATTACAGGAATGCTTATTGCAACTGTGTTATTGATTGCTATTTTAGTAGTGCTAACTATTTTTGGAATCAAAGCTCAACGAGAAGTGATGCAAAAACCTTATAGTCTTAAAGATATTCAAAGTGTAAAAATGTTAGGTTCAAAAGAGCAAGATCATAGAATTATAAAGGATGCACAATGAGTAAAGCATTAGAGTATTTAATTGTTATTGGACTTATCACTACTGCGGTAATTACTGCTTGGTCGGTATTAACTGCTAATCACTTGCACATAGGATGAAAAAAATATTACGAGATAGCTTATTTTTAGCTATCTTTTTATTTTTTCCTTTGAGGGTTTTTGCTCTTGATTATGTGGTTTTTAATGAAGGCGTATTGAGTCCAAAAGTTGTTCAAGAAATTAATTTAATAGGCAAAGAACTTGAAGAAAAGAGTCAAATTTTTGCAGGAGTAGCTATAGGCGATAATATGGATTTTGAAACTTTGTTTAATATGCAAAAAACACTGCCAAAGTCTTACATTCTTCTCATTTTATCTAAAAAATCGCATAGAGTCGATATAGTTGGTTCTAAGGGTGTTCTTAATTTAATTGATAAAGAAGCTATATTAAGTCCTTATCCAGGAACAGGTTCGATTTTGCCAATTTTAGCAACACAAAAAGGCGATATTTATAATGCTGCTATTTTAAATGGCTATGCTGATATAGTCGATCGCATAACCCAAGCTAGAGGGATTACATTAAATTCTTCTATAGGTAATACAAATCGTGATACAATAAATATTTTAAGAATTTTAATCTATGGTTTTGTTTGTTTTGCATTACTTTATTATACACAAAGAAGAATGAAGAGGAAAAGAAATGGATAAGAAAAAAACTTTTTGGCCTTATGGTTTATTGATTGCTTTTTTATTGATTATAGGGGCTTCTGTTGCAACCGTTGTTATTTCAAGCGATTATCCTGTATATGAAGATGATTTTTATTTTGATTCTTATCAAAATGTAGAAAATAACTATAATGAAATTCAAAAGCAGCAAGAAAATTTTAATAAACTTTTTAAGGTTGATTTTGAAAATAAAAATTTACAATTGCTAGGTGCTAGGAAAATTCCTGTTTATAATATTGATTCTAATTCTTATGTAGCTAATTTCAAAATAGAATCTTTAGGAAAAGCAGATATTCAAAATTTAAAGTATGAAATTTTACTTACTAGACCTCATACAAAAAAAGATGATCAAAAATTACAAGGACAAATAAAACAAGGAATTTTAAGCATCACCTTTCCTTCTAAAATCGAAGAAGGTAGATGGCAATTAAAATTTAAGCTGATTGCAAATCCTCAAACAATAGGCTTTTTTAGTTATGAATTATACGCTAAATGAAGCTTAGAATATTTGGTTCTACAAGGAAGATCAAAGAATATTACGATCAAAGCAAAGCTTTAAATGCTTTGCTTGATAATGCTATAAGCATACAAGATTTTCTAGAGAGAGTATGTTTAGTTAATTCTCATAAGGCAAGTTCTTATGAGAGTTTGCTTTTAATGCAAGAAGCGTGTTTAAAAAGTAAAAATTTAGAGAAAGAATTAGGAATTAGTGCTGATTTTTTTACTTTTTTAAAAAATAATGAATATTTATTCTCTTTTTTCAAAGAATTAAGCTTAGAGAAAAAAAGTATTGATGATCTTAAAAATAATGATTATTATGCAAGTTATAATGAACATTTAGAAATTTTAAAAGAAGTATTTGATCATTATCTTGCCTTGCTTAAAAAGAATCATCTTCATGATGATTTATCTTTGGTGAAAGATTATTCGATTAATTTTGATTTTATAGATGAATATGATGTTATTATTTATAATTTAGAGGGTTTTTTAAGTAAATTTGAAGAAGATTTGTTTTTGCAAATTGCCGACTACAAAGAAGTGATTTTATGTTTTAGGGTAAGTCGGTTTAATTATGAGTATTTTTCCAAATTTGATTTTTTAAAAGAAATAGATCTTGAAATAGAATTTTATTATGAAGTAAGTTTAAATGAAGGAAAAATTCTTAAAAAAGAGAAAATTTATACTCAGAACTCACAAGTTAAAGTCAAATCCTTTGAAATTAGAAGTTTGCAATGTGCCTTTGCAATGGATGAAGTTTCTCATTTTTTAAGGGAAGGATTAAAGCCTGAAAATATAGTTATTATAACACCAGATGAAAGTTTTTGTGATCTTTTAAGATTGTTTGATAAAAACAATATGTTTAATTTCGCTAGTGGTATTAATATCAAAGAGAGTTTATTTTATCAAAAACTAAAAATACTTTATGATTCTGCAAATTCTGAATCATTTTATTATCAAAAGCAAGAAGATTATTTTTTAAATGAAGATACAATTTTTGATTATCATAATACTTTTTTGCATTATTTAAATCTTGATTTTGAAAATTTTAAGAGTCAATTTGATCAACAATTTAATTTTGAGCAGTTTGAAAATTTAATAATTCAATTTTTAGAAAATGAAAAACAAGAACTTGTCAGCATTATCCAAAAAGAATTGTATTTTATCAAGGATTTGTTAAAAAATCAGTCTTTGAAATTTAAAGAATTACTCCAGCTTTTTTTTATACACATTTCAAATTTAAATTTAAGTTATGTTGGCGGCGGAAAAATTACCGTTATGGGGCTTTTAGAAAGCAGAGGACTTCATTTTGATGGAGTTGCAATTGTTGATTTTAATGAAGATGTGATTCCTAAAAGAAGTATTAATGAGCTTTTTTTAAATAATGAAATTCGCAAAAAAGCAGGGTTAATCAGCTATGAACGAAGAGAGAATTTGCAAAGATTTTATTATGAAAATTTAATCAAAAACGCTAAAAAAGTAAGCATTTCTTATGTTGAAAATGAAGAGCAGAGAAAATCACGTTTTTTAGATGATCTTGATATAAAATATTTTTATGAAAAACCAAATTCTAAAACTTATTTAGATGCATTAAAGCTTGATTATCAGAGTGCAAGATTAAATTTAGAGCCTATTAAAGCTCCTATTTTAAAGCACGATCCATTTGAAAAACCTTTATCTTTTACTCGCTTTAACTTACTCCTAAATCAAAAAAGAACTTATTATTATCGTTATATTTTAAATTTAAAGGAAGCTAGAGCCTTAAGTTATGAAAGCAATTTTAAACATGAGGGCAATTTTATCCATAAGATTTTAGAAATTTACTATAAAGAAAATTCAAAAAATTATTTTGATTGTAGTATTTTTAATAAATTATTACAAAGGGAAAGTTCAAAATATGGCATCGGCGATTTGGAACTCGAAATTTTAAAAATACGATTTGAAAATTTTTACAAAAATGAACAAAAGCATTTTGATGAAGGATATAAGGTTGATAAACTAGAATTGTCTATTTCTAAAGTTTTAAATTTTAAACAAGAATTTATAAAATTAATAGGAGTTATTGATAGAATTGATCATTGTGCGGGTGAAAATTTTATTATCGATTATAAAAGTGGAAAAATTCCTACAGATTCTTATCAATTAGCCTTTTATCAAGTTCTTTATGATGAGAATGCACAAGCTTTTTTTTATGATTTAAAACGTATGAAATTTACAAAAGAAAAAGCTAAAAGTTTGATTGATTTGAAGGAAAGTTTAAAAAATTTACTAGATGAAAGTAAAGAAGAAATGGAGTTTGAAAACAAAAAAGATGAATATTGCCCTTATAGGTTGATTTATAAAAAGGAAGTGAAATGACTTTTGAGCCTTTTTTAGCTTTAGAAGCAAGTGCTGGTAGCGGTAAAACCTTTGCTTTGAGTGTTCGTTTTATAGCTCTTATTTTAAAAAACGCAAAAATAAATGAAATTTTAGCTTTAACCTTTACTAAAAAAGCTGCTAATGAAATGCAAAAAAGAATCATTGATACTTTTTTAAATTTAGAAAGCGAAGAAAAACAGAGTGAATCTCAAGAATTATGCCGACTTTTAGATGTGGAAAAAAAAGAACTTATAGCCTTAAGAGATACTAAAAGAAAAGAATTTTTAAGACAAGAGTTAAAAATCAGCACCTTTGATGCTTTTTTTAGCAAGATTGTTAGAGCTTTTGCTTTAAATTTGGGACTTAGTAGCGATTTTAATATTAGCGAAGAAAAACTCGATATCAAGGCTGTTTTTTTAAGGCTTTTAAATAGAGAAGAATTAAAAGATTTAGCTTATTATTTGGTCAATATAGAAGAAAATCAAGATTTTTATAATGAATTAGAAAGATTTTATGAAAACGCTTACCATAAAGATTGTGTAAAAATTCCAAATCCATCAAAAGCAAAAATAAACAAAGCTTACAATGATTTAAGAACGTATTGTTTAAGTTTAACTCATGTTAAAAGATATACAAATTTAATACAAAATTTTAAAAATGAAACTTTGGATTTAAATGAATTTATCAAAACAAGTTTTATGTCAAAATTTGATGAAACGGAATATTTGCAAAAATTAAACGATGAGGATACAAATTTTAAATTAAAAAGAGAAGAATTTATCAATGCTTTAAATGGTTATGCTATTGAGCTTGAGCAATATAAAATTGCTAATTTAATAAATCTTTTAAATTATTATAGTAAGGCAAAAAATTCTATACAAAAAGAAAAAAATGTTTTAAGTTTTAGTGATATTAGTCGAAGAGTTTTTGATTTAATCACAAGTGATTTTAAGGATATGATTTATTTTCGCTTGGATGGATATATTTCTCATTTGCTTATCGATGAATTTCAAGATACAAGCGTTATACAATATAAGATTTTATATCCTTTAATCGCTGAATTAGTTTCAGGCGAGGGCGTGAAAAAAAATAGAACTTTTTTTTATGTTGGAGATAAAAAACAAAGTATTTATCGTTTTAGAAAAGGCAAGAAAGAGCTTTTTGATTTATTGCAGCTTGATTTTAAGCAAATCAAAAAAGATCAACTTAAAGTCAATTATCGTTCTAAAGAAAATTTGGTTTATTTTGTCAATGAAGTGTTTAAAAATAAAATAAAAGATTATATGCCACAGCTTTCTTTGGAGGATAAAAAAGGAGGCTTTGTACGCGTTGTTGAAACAAAAGAAACTAAAGCCAAAGATCAGTTTCAAGAAATAAAAGAAAAAGTATTTGAAACTTTGCTAGAGCAAATTTATTTTTTAAAAGATAGAAATATTTCTTTAGATGATATTTGTGTTTTATGTTGGAAAAATAATGATGCAGATATGATTTTAGAATTTTTACAAGAACACAAAATTCAAGCATTTACACAAAGCAATATTTTGCTTGAAAATAAAGCTAGTGTGAGGGTTGTTTTAGAATATGCAAAATATTGTATTTTTGGAGATGAGTTTTATTTGCATTTTTTAAAAGAATTTTTAGGATTTGAACCTTTGAGATTAAATCTTGATTTAGCAAGAAGTGCTATAGAAAATTTACTTTATTTGATTAAAAATTTAAGACTTGATCTTAGTGATATTGCTTTAATCCAATTTATAGAATATGCCAGAGAAAAAGAGGATTTTTTAAAACTTTTATTTGAACCTTGTCCTTTAAAAATTATCAATGAACAAAATATGGGGATAAGCATTATGACTGTGCATAAATCCAAAGGTTTGGAATTTAAGCACGTTATTTTGATAGACAGTCTTTCAAAAAATAATACAAATAGCGATAATATCATGCTAGAATATGATATCAATCAAGGTTGGCAACTTCATCTAAGAGATAATATACGCAAATTAACTAAAGAGTATAATTATCAAGCTTTTATAGACAATATAACCAAGGCTGATTATGAAGACGATATGAACAAACTTTATGTGGCTTTTACCAGAGCTAGAGATTCTTTGATTGTTATTAAAAGAAATAGTGAATTTAAGCATGGGAGTTATCCTAGTTATTTAAATTCAATGCTTGAAATCAATGAGCAAGAAATTGGAACATTAGAATTTCAAAATTTATATGAGCAAAAAGAGGAAATTTTGCCTCCTGCTTTGAAAGAATTTGAAGAGGTTGGTTTGCAAGAAATTGATCATGATGAAAAATTAGATTCTAAAGAAATTTATTTTGGAAACGCTTTTCATTTTTTTATGCAAAATTTAAAACTGCCATATGGAGAAAATATCGAATTAGCTTATCAAAATACTAAGAGTAAATTTAGGTATTTTTTGGATGATGAAGAATTTGAAACATTGTTTGTAATAATTAAAAATTTACTCAATAACAAAGAATTTCAAAACCTCCTTGAAAATAAAAAACTTTTCAAAGAACAAACATTGAGTTTTCAAGGAGAAATTAAACGACTAGATTTGCTTGCTTTAGATGATAAGGAAGCGATAATTATAGATTATAAAACAAGCCTTGCAATGGAGGATAAGCACAAAGAGCAAATTTGTGAATATAAACTTGCTGTGGATGAAATCTTGAAAAAAAATTCAAGAGCTTTTGTTGTTTATTGTTTAAAAGATAAAATCTTAATTAAAGAGTTATCTAAAAAATAAAACATTCATGTTTTAAAATTTATTGAAAAATTAAAAGTATTCTAAAGCCGCATTTTTCTAAGAGTTTAAAAATATTATTTAAAAATCAATCATTTTCTTACTATATTATTTAATAAGTTAAGACTATTGAAATATAAACAGAAAAATAATTTTAAACTTGTCAAAATATTATAAAAAGATGATAAAATAAAAAGCTTTGCATCAATGGCTTAATGGTTTAATATAAAAGGATGAATATGGATTTTTATACTATGCATGAAAAAAATGGTAAGCTTTATTTCGAGATAGAAGGGGATAATCTATTTGAAGATTTTTTGGAGCTTATGAGTGAAAAAAGTGTATTTAATGTGCATAAAGAAGGAGAAAATACACTAACAATCAATTCCGTTGAAATTATTTGGCTTTATGAAAATAAAAAAATATCATTATTACAGAGTCATCACTTTTTGCTAAAGGTACAATCGAGTTTGCTTTGGAAAATTACAAAATAATTTTCGAAGAAGAAAATAAAATACATGATGAACAAGATAATGAAGAAAATGAAAATTACAGTGATGTTGATAATTTCATGGATCCTGAGGAAAAATCTTTAAGAAATTATCTAGAAAATCATAAACACAATGTTTTAATAGGTGCTTTAAGTTTTACTCAAGAGGAATTTATCAAACTTTCTTCAAAAGATTTCAAAAGAGTGCAAGACTATATCGATGAAGCTTTGCAAGAGGATGTTTTAAAGCATCTTGATATTTGCAAAATAGATGATGCTAATTTGACAGTGTTTAAAGTAAAACCTTTAATGCAAGAATTAAACATTGAAACAAATTTCATAAAATCTAAAAATTTTATTACAAAAAACATTAAAGAGTATTTTTTTTGATCTTTTAAAAGCTGATGCAAATATAGATTTTGAAGATGCAGAAAGGATTGCAACAGTATCACATATTTATTATTTCTTACAAAGTGAGCTTTGTGAGAAATACAATAAAAAAAGAAAGCTTTAGTATTTAATAATCAATTAATTGAAGATTTTTGCTCCTCTTTGCCTAATTATAAAATTTTAAATAAAGTTAATTTGGCTTTGCAAGGCTGTCAGGTAACACGAGGTAAAAATCGTATTTTCATGCTTGATGATATTGAAGATTTATATGAAGATTGGGACAAAGAAGAATATATAGAAGTTTTTATAACAGATAATAAAAATGGAAGAAAACTTATAGCCTATGATGTATATGATTTAAATTTAAGCGAAAAAGAATTAAACCAAAAAATCGATATTTTTAAAGAACAAGTTAAGCAATTTGGAGAGAAATTTAATTTTGATACAATAGAAACTTTTTTAAGCGAACGTTTTCAAGAAGAAAGCGATCCAGATCCGCTTAAAGATAATGAAGATATAAATTTAGATAATGAAGATAATCAAAATCCAGATTCCAAAGATGAAAACGATGATATTAAATTCATTCCTTTAAGTCTTGAAGAACAAAAAAATATAAGAGAAATTTTGAATTTAGATGAAAGTAAAAATATTGAAAGTTTCCACCAAAAGATTATAAATAAAATCTTTTCTGATATATTTGTGAAAGATTGTGCGGCGAGAGTTCATTGGCGAATAGTATTTTAGATGATGACACTATGTATAATTTAATCCATGATCAAATTTTTGAATTTGTAATGGGAAAAAGTGTGAGTAAAAATACTTTTAAAAAGATCAATATCCTTACTTTTATGCCTGTTTTCAAAACAAAAGAAGATGAAAGATATTACACATTGGAAGTTGAAGACAAACGCATTGCCTTTAAATTGAATCAAGATTCTTTTAAAACTTTATTAAAATGTGGCGTGGTTATTACAGAAAAACATTTAAAGCAATTAAAAGAAGCAAAGGATCTTTTTGCTTTATTGCATAAATTAAATGTTAAATTCTTTAATGAATATTTGCACGTTCATAAAGGACAAAAATGCACCACAAGAAAAGGCGGCCTTATTTGTTTAAATGATTTAAGAAAAATAGATGATTTAGAAGATTTTTTACAAAGCCATCCACGCTTTGTAATGTTAGAACAAATTTTAGAAATTCTAACTCAAATAAAAGACTTAAATTCATCACAAAAAGAAGAATTTTTACAAAATTATGATTTTAAGAATTGGGAATATGAAAATAATGAAATTTTTATTTATGACAAAGTAGAAACAAAATATAACAATAGCATGCGATTTATCAATAGCAAAAAAGAAAACCGAAAACCAAAATCAGAGATCCGTTTGCTTGCTCATACTCAAATAGATTGTAATGAGCAAGAAATAGAAGAGCAAGCGGTAGAATTATTTGAAGGATTTTCACAAAATGAAGCAGAATTTGCTCTCATTATGATTTTAGATTATTTAAATATGGTGCAAGAATCTGAATTTGATATTATTTTAGATGTTAAGATAATAAAAAGTCCTCAATTTCATGCAAATACGAATTTTTATCAAAGTTTAGATGAATTTTTAAAGAAAGAAGAAATATTTAATATCATTTTTATCCGTGATAGTAATGAAATTTTTTATTATCTAAGTAAAGTTTTTAGAATATTAAGATTTAAGATAAATTTTAATTTTTGTCTCAAAAATACAGACACAGAGCTACAAGTTTTTGTTATAGAAAATGAGCAAAACAAAAATTTAAAAACAGCTTTATTTATTGGTGCTAGTGTTGAAGAAATTGGAATATTGAAATTTATAAAAGAGAAAAAATTTAATAAAAATGCCCTTCCATTTATGGCCAATTTATATGTTGAAATAGATGGGGCAATGGCTTTAAATTCTTGTTTTTATCAGGGTCGTTATACTCTAAAACATAAAGATGAATTTATAGAAATCGACAGATATATAGGTCATATTTTTTCTTTTTGCGAGGATTATTTTTCAAAATATTTAAGAAGTGATTTGAAAAAAATCGTTGTTGGTTATATGGGTAGAGAGCTAAGCGAAAAATATGAATACGATGGAGAAGAATATGAAGAAGAATATGATGAAAAAGAATATGAAGAATTTAAATGTTATTTTGATGAAAAATTTCCATCTTATATTGATTTTTATACAAATTTTTGCAGTAGTCTTTTTGTTCATGAAAAGGATGATGTGCTTTATATTATGTTTTGCAAAGATAAAAAGATATATACTAATTCTAGCTTAGAATATGATTTTAAATATATCGATAAAGTCATAAGAAAATATTTTCCATTTTGCACACAGGAATTTAAATTTTATTCCAACAGTCCTTATGCATTTTGCGGTTTAAAAACGTCTTATATACAAGAAGAGCTTCAAATAGAAAAATTAAAGATTAATAAAAATGAATTTGAATCTGAAAATTTTATTTCTTTAGAAAGTGCAAAATTGGCTAAAAATTTGTATGATAATTTAAAACCTTTTGATGGATTAAATGCTTTAAAATTTTATGAAGAATTTAAGAAAATTTATTTAACCCCTATGCAATTTTTAAAAGAAGAAGATAAGGAATATACAGAATTTGAGATAGATATAAATATTCATGATGAATCAAAAAGAGGTTATATTAGCTTTCGTTTTGAGAAAGTATTTAGAACTTTCCTTGAATATGAATATATAGCGGGTAGTTTGAATATGGTTATCAAATTTCGTAAAACTAGCGAATCTAAATTCAAATCTCAATCTTATTCTAGCCTCGACAACGAAGGCGAATTTGTAAAATTTGCGGGCTTAGAAGAAGTGGAGGAATTGGAAGATTTGGAGCTTAGTTATCAAGATCATGAAATAAGAAATAAAAAGATTTTCGAATTTATAGAGCAAAATAATGCTTTTAAACATTTTTTTTATGATGAAAATTATAAAGAATTTGAAGTGTCTTTTAGTAGCGCACATCAAGATTGCGATGTTGTTTGGATTGATAATGTATTTACATTACAAGAAAACAAGCAATTATCATTTTTGGATAAAATTACATCTTTTTTTAAGAAATAGAAGGTAACATTTTAAAAATGCAAAAAAAGGAAAAACAAATGAAAACTTTAGAAGAAATTCAAGCTATGGATGAAGAAACGGCAACGGAGATAGGTTGGGAGTTTTTTGATCTTATTAAAGATAATAAACTTAAAGAAGTTAAAGAGTTTTTAAAAGATTATCCCGTGCCTGAAGTATTTTTAGAGAAATGTTGTAAGATATATTGGTGTAATCATCCTATACCTTTTTTTAGCCCTAGTTCTACTTTAGCTTGGGCAGGGATCGCTTATGATAAGAGTCAAAGTTTTGAAATGATGGAGTATTTTGAGAGTTTAGGACTTAAAGCTGATGATGAGTGTTTAGGAAATAATGCTCTTACTGATTATATTGGAGTGGGTGGAAAAAATAAAAAAATGATTGATTATTTTTTTAAAAAAGGATGTAAATTTGAAGTTTATGATGAAAAAGGTGCCACCCCTTTGCATTCTTAGATATTGCTTGGTGACCCTGAGTCTGTAAATTTTTTAGAAGTGGCTTTACAATTTGGTGCCGATGTAAATTATGAGAAGGATTAAAACAGAACATGAACATAGTCATATCGATGCAGGAAAAACCCTTTTACATATAGCTGCAAGATCTAAGAAAAAACCTGTTGAAACTTGTTTGGAAATTTTGATCAAATATGGAGCTGATGTCAATGCTGCTAATTGCACTATCAATAAAACT